>JASHSF010000296.1 GCA_030036955.1 Nitrososphaerales archaeon | reverse complement strand
TCTTCCCCACTGTAGGCGTTGGAAGACGTCAGTGTAAGGCTCGTTCCTCCCACACCTGTAACCCCTGCACAATCTGCGGGGAACTGGGGAGCGATTTTTGTATCCGTTCCCCACGCCGAGTGATCCCAAGTGGAAGCAAAAACTGTTTTTCCATCAGTAGTGGCGTTGTTCAGAGTGGAAGCGAATCCGCTGCAAGGCGTGGCATAATCCGTGCAAAGCGTCCCGGTCGGGCAATTGGCTGCGGTGGTATCGAACATACTCCAGCTATTTGATATCTGTTTTCCAAGGTTGTGATTAATTGCAAATGTGAGCGCCTTCGTGAGATCCGCCTGGCTGTCCGCCATAACCAGATTAATAATTGCGTTCGGCGCAGCCGCATGTGCCCATTCAACGTCAAGGGCAGTTTCTTCGTCCCAACCCGTCGCTAAACTCCCGGGGCATTTGGCCGCCGTTGGTGCCCCAAAAGGAGTGTACTCGTCTAAGGTAAACGTTGAGCCCAGCGATCCTACTGCGTAGAATTCAGTGAGGAAAGTGTCGAGATCGCTATCAAAATTTGCCTTAGACTCGGTGAGGCAAGCGTCGACCAAAGTAACATTCTGGCCTTTTCCCGTATAGGAAGGCGATCCGGTCAATAGTGGCTCAAAATCGTATCCGGTTAGAATTTGAGAAGGACAGTATGGAGCTTCGCCAGCCGTGCAAGTTGGCTGCGCGGACTTCAATGGAGGACTGCTGACTACAAGATCTGATAAGGAGACTTGAGAAGATATAGCGGAGGAGGGCGCAGAATTTGCCGACGCCGACATCGTTGTAGATCCAGAGAAAATTGGAAGAATGAAAAGGAAAACGACCGCGGTGATTGCCAAATATTTCTTGCCTGAATACAGCTTTCTAGTAATTTTCTGAGATACCATCTGTACAGATATTCGAAACCTTCGAAAAAAAGCGATTAGATAAATTTTTTCTCTTCTCATTTCTCAATCAAAACTGCAACATACTTTAGGTCTGGGGGAAACATTCTGGTGAGTATTGAACTATTCGACTGCAAGGTAGAAGCTTCCGAAGAATTCGGATGCGTCTAGTGCAAATCAAAAGAAATTGCGAAGCTACATTTATGCTGCGGGGGAGGTGCTGTCAGCACTCTATGATTTACCCCAAATGCGTACTCCTCTGATTGTGGTTAAGCAACGATGAGATTGCAATAGCTGTTATTTCATCTAATCTGAAAAATAAGCGTTATATTCGAGGTCGGCACAGACCGAAAATCCAAGATGCCGAGTTACAAAAGAGTCTGCAGATATTGCTCGAAGCTTGTGATGTCCGAGGACGCAGTATGTCCCTTCTGCGGTAAAGAGTCACCCATCTACATCAGATGCCCCAAATGTCAGGCCGAAGTGAAAAGAGACTACAGGGTCTGTCCGACCTGCGCTCAACCGTTAATCGTATACTGCATATTTTGCAACCAGCCTACTTTCTTTGATATTTACTGCGACAAATGCGGCAAAAAGATGCAAGTAGAGTGTCCTAAATGCCACAAGGAGCAACCACCCGCATTTCAAAAGTGCCATTACTGCGGAAAGCAAGAGATGCCCATAATTGCAAAACCCGTACAATGAAACCTGGACGAGGCTCAAACAACTGGCACGAGGCAGATTTTGGGACATCCGGCGGCGTAATCGTACTTTACGTGGTATAGCTCAGATCGGGGTTTAACGGAGTACAGAAGCAAGGTATTATCCACGTCGTCTAGTTTTAGATGCACGTCGCAGGAGTTCATCATCTCGTTCATCATGGGCGAGCCTTCCCTTACCACCAGGAGTGTCAGATCACCCGAGTACTTCATCCCCTGCGCCAACATCGAACCCATTGCACTGCTATTCCGTCCTTCGCTTAACGCGCTTTCGATCAATTCAAAACCCATGAAGTAAAAGCAGGGCCTGTTGCGCTTTCCCTTCATTCCCCTAATGTTACTTGTTATGACTCGCTGCATTGTCTGCAACGATCCTCTTGGCAACTTTACGAAGCACTGATCCTTTTCCCTGGAGTTTCGATGGACGATTCGAAGGCTGTTGTTCACGACCTTTTTATCGAAAAGGGTCTGAAACTCTTCTTTGATTATTTTAGGCGGGGGGTTTCCTAGGGGAACAATGAGCGTGCACCCATTGTTTGCGATAAAATTAGCTTCAATCGATCTGGCAATCGGAACATGCCAATAGTCTCCCAAGTGCCTCCCAAGCTCGAGAAGAACAAGAGAACCGCGACGGAAACCACCACCAAGGAATGCGTCAAGATCAGCGCTCCCGCTTGAATAATAGAATGGTCCGTCTTTGATCGGAGCAAACGCACTACTCTCGAAGTGTTCGGGCCAAGGGAGGAAACTATCGTCAAGGACGTTGAATTTTCCTCCTTCCAAGCTGTAGAGGTAGCTACGCTGTGGAATACTCGATCCGCGCAGTTTCTTCCAAATGATTTGTCTGAGTCTCCTGTTTTCGAATAAAGTGTCTTCAAGTTGTACGACTGCATCAACAATGTAATCGGTCGAGGTTAGTCCAATTTCTTCACTAACGAACAGCAGTCTGGCATTACTTGCTTCGGCAATTACGAGAAGAGATTGTTCCGTTTTCATTTTTTCCAGGGGATCGAGCTTTTTCGCAATGGTATCCCAAGAATCCAGCACGATAAGCGGTTCTACTGGCGACTCTTTCGAAGAAGTGATGACTGCCTGAAGTATGTCTTCGGCTGAAGCTAGCCTGAAGTCGGCAAAGTGGAGCTCTTGAGCCTTGGCAACATCCATTTGAAGATTGATTTCTCTGACCAGCCCTCGTTTTACCAGATTTCCAACTGTATGATTTTGGAGTGACAACTGATGCTCCGAGACTCTTGTAGAGACATACACTCCTCTACCGTACTGCGAAAGAAGATCTATGGCAAGTGTGGTTTTTCCTGTTCCGGGCTCTCCTCTTACCAGAATTGTCCTAACTTGAGGTTTAAGGAGCGAGCGGAAGAGTAGCTTCCCGGTTGAGATTCTTTTTTGCGAAGGACCTGCCTGTTGCTCTTCCTCTCTCTTTTCACTAATGTAATCCGCTTCTTGTCTCATAATTTTTTCCTTTTTCCTCGATGTTTGTTAATCGTAAGTCTACAGGTCGGTCCTGGAGTTCGCGCGTCTAGCCGTTCTGAGTAGATTGACCAAGCTTTCGGAATTGTCGCCGTCCAATCCTTGAGCAGATCGGATTTCTGAAGATATGCGCTTCTCTACTAGTGCTGCACCACTTCCGAAGATGGACTTCAGGGTTTTGACGAATTCTTCGGGATGACTGAAGACGCTCTCCCGACCATACCCATAGGTCATTTCGAAATTCCAATACACAACCTGCTTCACGCTCGACCCGTATTCGTCTAGCGCCCGATCCAGCGAAGTGACGAGTTCCGCAGAGATCTTGCCCTCACGAAGTTGCCTTGCTATGTGCTGCTCGTCTCTTGCTTGGGGCGACAACTCGAAATGCGATCCTATATTCCCTAGTCCGATACTTCTGCCCAAAGGAGCAATATACAAATTGAGAATCGTAAATCCCGAGCCAAAATCCGATTTTGGGATTTAGCTTAAAAATGAGAATTGCGTTCTAATCACTATGCCCACTGCATCGAGTCAAGAGAGCGAACCTCAGAAGAGCCTGAAGAGAATCACATGGCAGTACGAAAATTGCTTGTCGTGCGTTTGGTTTAGGCCGAACGATCCTATCAACGCTGATCTTCTTGAAAGAGGTCAGTGCGTCCATTCGAAGCTCAAGGCGTACAATCTCATTGTTTCTGGAAGGGACTGGTGCAATCTTTTCACGGAAATTCCTCAAAAGAGCATTGATGCGCTGCAAGAGAAAGCAATGAAAGAGGAATAAAGGATGGCTCGCTTGAGAAGAGGATGAACAGAAAGGCGGAGCCTCTTCCCGTCGAACGAATTTGTTACAACGTGATCAATCGCTTTCAAGAACGTCGCCGTAAAATTTTCCGGCTCTTTCTAGTTCTTCGATTGAAGCCAGATTGACACCATCTTGCACTCGTTGTTGAACATTTTGAAAACTGCCCTCTGGATAAATAGATCTTCGCTTCCTGAAGATGTTCAAGCTTTCAGGCGGTTTTGAAGCTTGAAAATACGGAGCTCATTTCATTCGGGACCCGCCCGCCGATGAAAAATCATCCCCCTATATCTATTAATAGAGTACGCCAGCAAAGTGATACTTAAGCTCTAGACATTTTCCAAAGCTCGTGGCCCTGCTGGACTTTTCAAGTGATCTTTATCGCAGTCCTGCAATGGTTCTGCCGTCTAAGGAGCTAACAATAGCAATAGGAAATAGAATGAGACTAGGAAAATGAGTAATGAAAGTACTCTCGTGCCTGAAATTCCAAACTGTTAAATCGCTTTTACATTGAGAAGGCGGTGATTGAGCTCCCGCTCTTCGGAAACAAAATTGACTCTTTACGGTGGAGTCGACGAAATCGGCGGAAACAAGATCCTTCTTGAAGACAAGGGAACCAGGATCTTTCTCGATTTCGGGAAGAGCTTTGCTAAGAGGAGCAAGTACTACGACGGTCTTTCCAAACCGCGTCTTGTCAACGGAATTGGGGATTTGATCGAACTCGGAATTATCCCTGAAATAAAAGGCATCTATAGACAGGATCTTTTGGATCTGTGCGGGCGGACTTCGAAGGAGGACAGGTTCGCCGATGCCGTGGTTCTGAGCCACGCGCATGCCGATCACTCAGATTACGTGTCACTTCTAAGGGAAGATATTCCCATTTGGATGGGCAATGTGACCAAGACAATTCTCGAATCAATTGAAGACGAGAGGAACAGCGATATTGAATTTGAAATTACGAAATTTAAAAAACGTCCCATTAACAAGAGGGAAGTGCCCATTCAAAGAAAGATAACCACTTTCCGAACAGGCGATCAGATCGATATAGATTCGATCAGCATCACCCCGGTCCATGTTGACCACTCGATACCTGGATGTTACGGTCTCATCATACGCGCAAGCGATTCGACAATAATCTACACCGGAGATCTTCGGCTCCACGGTAACAAAGGCGAACTAACTAGAGACTTCATGAAGGAAGCGGCAGATGAAAAGCCGGATGTCATGCTTTGCGAGGGAACCAGAATCGACGAGGCGATGCAGTCCAGCGAGCGCGGAGTTTTTGATGCTTGCAAATTCCTGTTAGAGCAGGCGAAAAATTCTCTCGTCTTTGCGGACTATTCCTACAAAGACATTGATCGGTTCACTACGTTTTATAAAGTCGCAAAGGAAACACACCGCAAGCTCCTGATCGGCATAAGAGCCGCCCGCTATCTCGATGCGTTGAAGGCTGCTGATCCAACAATGGGCCTCCCCAGTGTTAGCGATGAGTCAATTGGAATCTACCGGCCGCGCGAAGTACATACCTCCAAGGTTGACGAGGAATTTTATCGCGAGCATACAAATGTATGGAACCATTCGGACGTGAAGCAGAAGGAGTCACAAGTAATTACTTCCATGAGCTCTTATTCCGCCGACGAGCTGATCGATATCCGGCCTACAAGGGGTCTATACATTCAATCTACTAGCGAACCATTTACTGAGGAAGGTCTGCTCGACGAAGAGAGGACGAGAAGATGGCTTGAAAAGTACGGCCTGAAAAAGGTGCACTGTCATTGTTCTGGACATGCTTCGGGAATCGAGCTTGTCAACATTGTTAACGTGATTGATCCGAAGGTAGTGATTCCAATACACACGGAATCTCCCGATCTTTTTCCGATCTTCTTCGGTGCTAAAGTGAAAATTGTAAAGGAGTCGATCGAGCTTTAATGCTACTCTATAGTATGTGAATAACAAAGCTTACATTGGTACTGCAGCTCTTACTCTTTCAGAAGTACTCATTCCTTTGCAACATGAAATAGAGAGATTGAGGCTGAGCTGCGACAATTGTCACTTTGAATGGAACACAAAACTGAGGTTCGTGCCCCTGGGGGGAAAGGGCAGCAAAGAAACTTATTCAAATTCTAGATGCCCAGCCTGCAAGTCGGGCATCAGCGTTACTATGAGAGAAAATGGAAACTTGGAAATCCACGGCGCGAGAAAGATTTAGCTGCGCTCTCTGCGGGATTTACTTTTCCTTTGCTTCGATTTAGCCTCCCTCGAAACAGATCTTTTGCGCGTTACGCGTCTCGCCTTTCTCACTGCTTTCTCCTGGAGAGGAAGAGAATCATTCACCTGGTGGTGAACGACGTGAAATCCAGCATAAGTAGACGGGTTTCCAAGGACATCCGCTATCAATCCAAAATTCGATGCAAAATTCTGTTGTGAAGAATTTCCTTGATCACGTGCATCGTTTCACAGCATAGGGGATGAGAATTCATTATCGACCTCAGGATTCCTAAACAGATAGATTCGTCTTGCCCCATTTTGATCTCTGATACGGGCATGAACCTCCTTTCGAACTACTGAAAGAAACTCGTCGCTCCGGTTTTACGTGAAACGTAACTCTCTTTGCGTTCCTCAGGTCCTGC
>JASHSF010000295.1 GCA_030036955.1 Nitrososphaerales archaeon | reverse complement strand
AGGGGAGAGAGACATAGATACAGAAAGATACACTATTTGCCATTTGCTCTATTAATAGATATAGGGGGATGATTTTTCATCGGCGGGCGTATCCCGAATGAAGGGAACTCTTGCTCCCAAACTCCCCACTGGATTTCCTGGGTGGATACGACGGCAAGGCTGCTGAGTCTTCAAGTGAACAATGTCAGCGCGTGCGCTTTAGAGCGGCAATTATTCTCCTGTGCGTCTCGTCGACCTTTTCGACGCCGGTGTTCAGAAGGATGCTGGGAATTTGCCAATCCTCGAACATCATCCTGAAAAATCTCTCCTGTCCCGCGTCGTCTTTCTCGAGCAAATACGGGTTGTACCAGGGTTCGTTGCTCATCTTGCCCCACATTTCTTTCGGCCCAGCTCCCGGGCGAATTTGGTACTCGCCTTGTTTCAGAACCGCAATTGCGCCGTCTGGATCAAGATCCACTTCCGGTGGACTCGTGTCGTCGCGTCGCAGCAGCACGACGAGACTCACTGGAGCTTCGTCGGCGACCTTTTCCGCCCCCAGCAGAGCTTCTCTCGGGACGAGCGCCCTAGAATTGCCGAATGCGTAGTAGCAGTGATCGGTCCTGAGGCGCGAAAAAACGCACTCGAGTCCTGTGAGCTTGCAGCGATCGCCCGCTTGAAGCGACTCGCACTCTTCCTTCACCTGGAGAATGTTCTCCAGTTTGGACCGATCAAATACTTGCCGGAGCCAGGGCTGATCCATCTCGGTCTCGCTCCTCATGTAAAGAGCCTTTTCGGGCTGCACCGCAACTAGCGGCTTTGACCCGTGGTCTTCGGCTTTGCCTGGGAAAGCGATGTAGACCCAGTCATCTCCTACAATCTTGCCCCCGGGAAGCTGAAACAGTTTGAAAGCCTGGGTTGTTTTTCCTGTCCCAGTAGGGGCGATTATCACGACGCCCTTTCCGCCAAGCGAGGCGAGCGCTCCGTGTATGGAGTGTGTGTTGAATTGCTTTGCAAAAACTGCCGCAGCCATGCCCAGAGCCCAGGACTTGCACTGCCCGTAGTACTCGGTGTTGATGAAGACTGATGTGTGGAGCTCGGCGCAGTAGTACGCTTTGGGTTCCATTCCTTCAATGCCATTGACGGAATAAAACGTAGCGTGCGGCAGCATGCTGCGGGGGGCCTCGCGCCAGTTTGCTACCCAAAAGTCCCACTGGTGGAAAACATTCGTCACAATTTCGACCGAAATGCCGTTGAGATCTCCTTTTGCCCTGTAGACCTTCCCTTTTGCAAGAGCTGGCTGCACGACAGTTTCAATCAGCTCTGTCATATCTCCGAGCGCAACGCTCTTGTCAGCCGCGACGCGGGCCTTGGATTGGGTGATGTAATTTTCGATAGACGGCCGAGACATTTGCATTGCTGCGCGGCATTATTTCCCGGCGGCTTTTTTATGCGTTCGGAACGACTAAACCTGAATAAGACGATTACAGAACGTTAGCATCGAATGATGCAAGAAACTGAAGCCAAATCCGAATTGGAGATTCATCACTAGAGCAATTTTCAACTAATTTGATGAATTTGAAATCCAGACATGTTTCGCTTGAAGTCATAGATTGTCCCAGTAGCAGGCAGGATTTGTTGAAAAATAAAATGAACTCGTTCGAAAAGCTTTTCGATCGAGTTCAGTCTAGAAAGTATTTTCCGTTCTGATACGTTGGAAAGTCTAAGGAAGGACGAGCCTCTGAGGCCTCATGGGTCTCAGCGGTCTCCTCGGCTCGGGTGGCTCTGGAAAGTTCAGAGCAATCTGCGCGAAAGTTATGAAGTTCATCTTCTTACCAAGTTGCCTCCGTTGGCGTTACGGTTAGATCCGTGAGTTTCTCCGCGCGCAGCACCGAGATCGTAGTTGGCTTCCCGATGACTTTGGAAGTCAGGAGCTTTCTCAAGTCGTAAAAGTTTCTGACAGGTTTTGAGTCGAGCTTCACGACAATGTCACCTACTGCGAGTCCTGCCTTCTTCGCGGGAGTTCCGCTCTCTACCGAGAGAACGATGAGTCCTTCTTCCTGCTTCACTTCTTCAGCTGCTTCTTCCGGAAGCTCGATAGTGTCTGAAACGAATCCGAGGTACCCTCTCTTGACCGAGCCTTCACTTGAAAGGCCGCTGACTGTTTCGGAGAGAGACTTTGCCGGAATTGCAATGCCTCTATTTGCAAAGTACGCTGCATTCATTCCAATCATTCTGCCCGAGCTGTCAACAAGGGGTCCGCCGGAGTATCCCGGGTTCAGTTTCGCGTCGGTAACAATGACGTTGTCTGACCACGGCATCCTGCCGCCCATCGAAACGCTCGTGTTCGTTATGATACCGAATGTTGCACCGACTTTCTGGCCAAAGGGATTTGCAAGAGCCAGAACAAATTGTCCGACAGATAGATCGCTAGAATCGCCTAGTTCTACAGGGCGTAGCTTCGACTTGTCAACCCCATCCACTTTCAGGAGTGCTACATCAGAAAAGCGATCCTGACCGACGATCTTCGCTTTGTAGCTCTTCGAGTTGTCACTTGGAAAAGTGATCTCTGCCTCGTCGCTTCGTCCGACGACGTGGCTGTTTGTTACGATGTATCCTTCGCTGCTCCACACTACACCTGAGCCCTGACCCCTGCTTCGCGTTCCGCTCACCTGAACGACCGACGGCGAGACCTTCTCAACGGTCTCTTTCAACGCATCGGAGAATTCTTCGAGCGCATTGCGCTTTCCCGTTTCTACAGTCTTACTCATAAGTAATCTTTCTCTAGGAATGTATTGAAAGCACCGATACTTGTTGACTGAGTGCTTAGTCTTTCTGGTCACATTGAGTCACGAATTGAAAAGCAGAGTTGTATCTCTTGCGCGGGAAATTTCTGAAAAATGATAGTTTTCGAATGGCTATTTGAAAGACCGCGGGGTATCAGGAAAAACGAAAACCTCTCTTGCGCAGCGCTTTCTTCTTTACTGTTCTTAGTTGATTATCTTTTTTTATAGCGTTTTAGGGCACAATGGGTTTGGATATTCTTCACAATATTCCGCTGAGATCTGATGGTTCATCCGTTTCTGCCAAGCTACATTTGAATGAGACCATTGCAAAACCTAACAATAAAAGAGAAATAGTATAACGCGAACTCACTTACTAGGTTTCTCATGGAGTACAAGTGGAAGGCACTGTCAGTTACGTCAGTCGGCGCGCTCATGTCCGCCGTTGACAGCACAGTCGTCCTCCTTGCTCTTTACCCCATTGCCACTGATCTCAACACGGGCTTCATCACAGTAATCTGGGTAATCATCGCTTACCTTCTAGTCAATACCGCTCTCGTGCTAAGCCTCGGCCGCTTGGGAGACATGTACGGACGGAAACGGATGTACAACATTGGCTTTGTGGTTTTTACGGTCGGCTCTGCCCTTTGCGGGCTTGCGTTTTCAGGAATATCGCTCGTCGGCTTTCGCGTGATTCAGGGAGCCGGAGCTGCCTTGCTGACCGCAAATTCGTTTGCGATTCTTTCGGAGGCTTTTCCAAGAAATGAAACCGGCAAAGCTTTCGGCGTTAATGCCGTGGTGTGGAGCGTCGGTTCTGTTCTTGGCATTGTGCTCGGAGGGGTCATCATCACTTACACGACGTGGCGCCTCATATTCTTGATCAATGTGCCGATCGGAATATTTGCTACGGTATGGGCGTACATGGCGCTCAAGGCGGGCACGAAGTCGACCGTCAGGGAAACTTTTGACATTCCAGCTGCAATAATGTTCACTTTGGGACTGTCGTCAATCCTGCTCGGCGTTACCTGGGGATTAATCTACACTTGGACGAACCCCCAGACATGGGCGTTTTTTGCGCTCGCACCGGTCTTTTTTGCAGGGTTCGTGATCTGGGAAGAAAAATTTGCTAGGAATCCTATCGTGGACTTTTCTCTTTTCGCGAACAGAATATTTTCTTTCTCCATAATCGCG
>JASHSF010000294.1 GCA_030036955.1 Nitrososphaerales archaeon | reverse complement strand
AGAAACAGAAGAATTCCGACCACGGCAACGGCGATAAATCCAGATTTCATAACTATCGCAGTAGTAGCGAGAGCGTATAAACCATGCTACTTCGGGCGAAGCGATCCGCTTAGATGCTCCGCCTTTAGCTTCCGGTACTCCTCCTCGGAAATTTGCTTTTTCCAGTCATCATTCCAGCCAATTATAGGAGGATCTATATCCAACTGCCAGAAAAGCGCGTTCAGCTCGCCCCTGTGCTGCACTTCCTCTTCGACCATGTGCCACATCATATCTCGGAGCGTTATTTTGCCAAAAAATGCGTCTTGCTTGAAAGCTACCCAACGCCCTAAATCCTCTTGTTTCAGAGATTCCATGAAATCTTGAAGGTAAGCCTCTATTTGCCTTTCCTCTGCTTCGACGTCTTCTTTCAAATACCTCTTCTTCCCCCTCAGCCTTTCAAATTCTAGAAGCCTGTCCTCATACGTGAAAATGAACCAGTGTCGGTAGGCATCTATCACGTGTATGAATATATCGACGATACTCGGAAAAGAAGCTCCTCGATCTCTGTACCTTTCATCCTCTGGAATTCTTTCGAAGATTTCCTGGAGGTACTTTTTCCTGACAGTTGAATTGTATCTATACCAAATCTTCAAAAGTTCTAGCTCAGATGGCGAGCCTTGAGGTTCTTTCTCTCGGGGCATTATCTTTTCCCGCTGTTAGCTGAAAACGATAGTTCTTATCACTTAAGGACATTAGCAATTACAAAATTTTTTTATCGGGCTATGCTAGAGGTCTTGTCTAGCTCCCTATATTTAGGTCGTTTAATGGCGAAAGGTAATGCAACTGCAATATTGAAGTGACGGTTTCACCATGGACAGCAAGATCGAGCAGACCAAATTTTCGCAGGTCGAAGATCTTGCGCACGGAACGCAGATGATTTCCGGAGTAGAGGAAGTTATGAAAACCCGGCTCGAGCTTATTGTGAGTGTAAAACAGAAGATGTGTGTCTATGCGGACAGCCACACTCCAAAGATTATCATCGAAATCGACGCGTTCAGCGATTCATACAAGGAATTGAAAGAGCGAGGAATAAAGATTCAGTTCATTACGGAGATTACAAAGGCGAACGCAGAGTACTGCAGGCGGATGATCGCCGATTCCGGTGCGGATCTCCGGCATTCGGTCGATCCGATCAGGGGCTATTTTTTGATAGCTGATGGAAAAGTCCTGATGGCAAGCCCTTTCGTCAGGAAGGATCGCCCGGCAGATCAGATTCTGTTCAGTGACACCAAAGAGCTTGCAGAACAGTACCAATACCTCTTCGATTCACTTTGGGGCAGATCCATTCCTGCGAGGGAAGTGATCGAGTCAGTTGAAACAGGCAGGCAGATAGATGTAACAGAATTCATTTTAGATCAAGAATCCGCTGCCAGCAGGGTAATTCAGATACTGGCTAACTCTAAGCAAGAGGTAAGCGGCATGGGAAACGAGCACGCCCCGAATCTCATCATGTCTTTCACCCCATATCGAAATGCGGTGAAAGAATGTGCAGGAAGAGCGAGCCGTGCAAGGTACATCACGAACATTACCAAAGCAAACCTGGCTGCCTGCAAGGTTCTTGCAAGTGAATTTGGCATCGAAGTTAGGCACTTGAGCGGCATTCAAACGAATATGATTCTCACCGAGAGTGAATTCACTTCTGATCTATCACAACCTCACCCGGGGGTTCCGAGTACGAAAGTTCTTTACAGCAACGTGGATGCCCTAATCGTCCAGCAGAGGCAGCTATTTGATACTCTCTGGACAATCGCCAAAGACAGCCAGCTCAGGATAAGAGAAATTGAGGAGGGCATCGTAGCCGAAGAAACACGACTGCTCACCGATTATGCGGAGGTGATCGCCCAGGGACAGGATTTTGGCCGCAGCGTCAATTCCGAAGCTCTCATCTTGCTGCCCTCCTCGTACAGGCTCGCGATCACGCCGCAAGTCTTTGAGATATTTGCAAAGAGAGCGCTGGAAGGAGTGAGGGTGAAGATCCTCGCCCCCTTCCCGAAAGATCCCGGCGAAATGGGGGAGATTGTGAAAAACTTTCCAATGTTCAGGATGCGAAGCATTCCTCCCATCAGGATCGGGCTCATGATCATCGATCGGAACCAGATGGCGATCGTCCAGTACTCCGACGTGGACACCAAGGATCTTTCAAAAGCTATCTCGGGCGGAATATACACGACGCATAAGCAAACAATCGCGAGCGTAGCTTCCATTTTCCAAACGCTGTGGAAGGAGAGCCAGCTTCGCACTGAAGAATCGAAAATCAGACGTCAGTCAGAATTGCTTCAGGATATACTGACTCACGACATCAGGAATTACAACCAGGTGGCGAAAATGAGCGCCGAGCTCATAAAAGAGGAAGCTTCGGAAGATCCCAAAATTGCCTCCTTGGCGGTGACGCTGCTGAAGGCAATCGACGGTTCAACTGAGCTCGTCGAGCGAGCAAAGAAGCTCGGCAGAATCATTACTCAAAAGAAGGTTCGCCTGGCGACGGTCGACTTTGTAACAACAGTTCAGCTGTCACTGGGCCTTATAAAAACCGCTTACCCGGGCAAATCGATTCTGACGAACCTGATCGTCGAGGGAAATTCCCCGATACTCGTCGCCGCTGACGACTTGCTGCTCGAAGCTTGCGACAACATCATTACAAATGCTGTGAAGTACAGCGAAGGCAATACTGCCACAATCGAGATCAGAATTTCCTCGGCGGAATCAAGGGCTCAGCCGTACTGGAAAATAGAGTTCGCGGATCACGGCAAGGGGATGAGCGATGAAACTCGGCTGAATGCCTTCACGAGGTACCTGAGTACAGCGAAAGGAAGCGGACTCGGGTTATCAATAGTATACGCGATCGTGGTTGAGAGGTACGGTGGGAAATTGAAAATACGGAACAGAGTGCAGGGAGATCGCACGCAGGGAACCACCGTTGAGATGTGGCTCAAGAAGGTTTAGGCTTTCTTGTCTTTATCTTTGACGTGTGAACGTGCGGCGGAAATTTCTTTCTTGTGTCGGACTTTCTAACCTCTGAAATCGGCTGCACGGCATCTTTATTCTTCCAGAGGTAGAGCGAGGCTACCGAGCAGTATGGTTGCCAGTTCTTCGCGATCGCTCTAATTTGCTCCGCGCTCGGCAACTCTCTTAGGGCATAAATGCTCTGAATCGACTTGCGGATGCCAAGATCATCTACTGGAAGAACGTTTGCGCGTCCGAGCGTAAATATGAGAAGCATTTGAACCGTCCACGGTCCTATCCCAAGAACGGGATCGAGAGCTTCGATCAGCTCGTCGTCACCAAGCTCCTTGAGAGCTTCAATTTCAAGCTCCTTCTTCACTATTCGCCGAGAAAGGTCCTTCAGATAGCGAAGTTTCTGCGGAGAAAGACCAGCTTTTTGTAGCGTCTTCGGATGTGTGTGGTAAATTGCTTCCGGTTCGAGCTCCCCCGTAGTGTAGAGAGCGCGAACGCGAGAGATTATTGCATTTGCGGCGTAGCCCGATACCTGCTGACCTATGATTGATTCAACGAGCGACTCGAATATCTCGCCGCTTGTCTTAAAGTCCATCACGCCGTGCTTGTCGATTATCCTCGCTAATTTCGGGTCATTCTTTCTCAGGTGATCTAGGGCGCTCGAGAAAACACGTGGATCGGAAATATTCTCAAACTTGGCAGGTGATTCAAGGGCCATTAAAATTTTTAATAGGCCTCGTTGATTTTCTCGATATCTTCACCCGACAATCGCCAGCCCGAAGCTCCTACATTCTCCTTCGTATGCTCGACGCTGTCCGATTTCGGAATCGCGATAGTATTCTCGTGGGACGTTACCCAGTTCAGAATCACCTGTGCGCGTGTCTTTTTGTATTTTGAAGCGATTTCATCGAGCACGTTTTTGTTTCCGCCCAACGAGTGACCACGGGCGAGTGGACTGTACGCCATAATGGTTATGCCCTGCTCGGCGCAGTAGGGCATGAGATCCTTCTCGATGGATCTCTCTGATAGGTTGTACTCGACCTGGTTGCAAACAATCTCCCCTTTGCGGAGCGAAGCTCGAGCTTCTTGCGTTTGCTCAACTGAAAAATTGCTGACGCCGATGAATCTGATCTTTCCCTTGTCGCGAAGCTCAGACATTGCACGCATTGTATCTTCAATTGGTACAGAGGGGTTTGCCCAGTGAACCTGATAGAGATCAATCGTATCGGTGTTCAGACGCTTCAAACTGTTTTCACAAGCCTTCAGAACATCCTGGTAGCGCAAGTGCTGAGCCGAGACCTTGGTCGCAAGGAAAACTTTCTGACGCCCGACCGCTTGGAGTGCTTTCCCGACCGTGTCCTCCGTGCCATAAATTTCTGCGGTGTCTACCAGAGTTGCCCCGAGTTCGATCCCAACCTTCAGGGGTTCGATGCCTCCTCTGTACTGCCACGTACCGAGGCCGATCTCTGTAACCTTGATGCCGCTTTTACCGAGCTCCTTTTCTTCCATCTTCAAAGCCAAGTCGCTGATATCGGGAAGCAGATTCTCGCTTTTCAATCATTTGAGCTGATCGTGACGACGAACGATGATTACGGTGTCTTTCGTTTCCGGGGTTTCCTTTCCGCAACTTTGGATTTTGGTTGTTTTTGAATTGCTTCGAGGATTTCATTCAGCACTGATCTCGAATCATCCAATTTTTGCTGGAGATTCTGGAGCTCTTCCTCCACCTTAGAAGGTTTGAGACTCGTCTTGAATGCGTCGTATGTTCTCAGAACGGAGATGCAGAAGAACAGCTGGCGCTCGAGAAACTCCAGCTCCTCGCCTGCTGTCAACCCGAGGATGTAGTCGTTTAGGCTGTTCACGAGCTTCGCAAGTATGTCACTAATCATCTGGATATCCTCTGGCCTTCTCTCCTTGAAATCCAGGCTGAGGCTGATGCTGCCCTCTGCTACGCTCTTTACAAAATCGGAAACTGTTTTCTTCCTTAGCTCCGGGCTCACGGGTTCGCTGGATGTTTCGACGCTCATTGGTTTTCGCCCCCGGATGACCTTCGCACGGTCGCGCTCTGGCTTTAAATGTTGAATTCTAAAGACCCAAAAGGGTACTTTAAAACGAGTAATGGCTTTGCAAATTCGCGTGCCGATAATTTGAGCCTGGATGATTTGATTGCGAAGGCTGGCGGTTTCAAAACTCTCTTCGAGGATCTAAGGACAGAAGGAGTAAACGTCGAAAACCAGATCGAAAGAATATTTGCTGATGAAAGTCCTCTCTTTTCTATCGTAGGTTTTTCAGTTAAGAAAGTTTCAAGCGGATACGCCGAGCTCTCCTTTCCATTAGGCGAGAAGATTTTACGCAGAGGAGGAATAGTACATGGCGGAGTGATCTCCTACGCGCTAGATTCGGCTGGCGGGCTTTCCGTGATGACCGAGAATACTGGAGTGGATCAGGTGACACTTGAACTCAAGATCAATTTTCTTGAACCCCTTCGTGCATCTCCATTCAAAGTAACGGGGAGGGTTCTCAGGCAGGGAAGGAGCGTAGCTGTAGCGGAGTCAGAGGTAAGAGATTCGAGCGACAGGCTCTGTGCAAAATCCCTTGGAACCTGGTACCTGATCCACAAGAAATAATTTTTTTCTTGCAACATTAAAGATCTGTTATCTGCTATGAGTTATTCAAGAGGAAGTAATTCACTAACTTTGGAAACCTTGGATTGATTAAGCGGTGCTGCCGTGTTGGAATGACATGTTCACTTTTCGGTTACGCCACCACCCTACAATCGACTTGCCTTACGATGTTTACACCGATGAGCAGGATTACCCCTCGAGTCTCGCACCCGCCAGTGGGCGCGGCCCTAGAGCAGCCTTCCGGCGCGGATGACCGGTATCTCGTCGATCGCGATCTCGGAGCCTGCGAGCGATATCCAACTCATGAAGGTCGATCGGTTGGTTCCCTTGAGATGCTGGTTCCTCCCCATCGCGAGTGTAACGCTGCCGCACTCGATGTTCTCCAAGTTGGGGACATCCTTGGCGGCCGGGTTCAGCCCGAAAGACAGTGAGCCGGTGCGGTCCTTGCCTGCAGTGCCGTTCTTGTACAGTCTGGCAAACTCCCTCTCCCCTTCCTCGAATGAATACGAGGTAAGCCTACCGCCAGAGAATTCCAGCGTTCCTCCTGAGTCCCACCTCCACCAGATATTGGTTCGGCGGTTGGCGTGGATGCTCCCCTCGGCAGTCTTGGAATCGAGGGCGACGTCAATACGCCCGGCGGGGATCGACGCCAGCATATCACTCGGGCTGTATCTCTTGTCCCGGGGATGTGGCGTCCCGTCATGCAGCCGTGGAGCGACCCCGGCCAAGCCGACCTCAAGGTCGGTTCCGTTGGAGTGGGTGATCCTCACCTTCTTTCCGCGCGAGAGCGCCTTGAAAAGCCGGGCCCCGCGTTTGGCGGTTTCCACCGGGTTGGTGAGGCACGCGCGCAGGATGCTTTCCTCCCACTGCACGCGGTCGAGGCCCCACTGCCTAGCCCGTCCTTCCGTCGCGAATCCAATGTTCACCCGCCCACCACGGAGTCCCGATTTCCTCGCGTCCTGGTACCAAGGCGAAAACCAGGCGAGCGCTTCGTCGAAATCCCTCTCGGGAATCTTCTCGATGCGATCGGTGTCGCCTGGACCCCAGAAATGAACGTACACATCCGTAGCTTTCAATGCCGCCCACTCTGGGGTGCTCGACTTGCCGAGGAGCTTGCTCTGCTTCCGGTCGATTGCGCGCCACCACGCGTCTTCGTCCTCCTGGATGTGGAGGGTTCTGCCGCCCACTCGGCGGATCTCGTCGACCATCGCGACGGCTATCGGCATCGTGTGGTCCCATGACTCCACGATCGCGTTCTCTCCCGGTCGAACCTTGAGGTACTTGGTCACGATGTTGCGGGCTGCGTCGCGCTGCAACTTCGAGGGTGTCAGAGGCATGCTGGGTCAGATAGCTATCCTGACCTATAAACGAGCGCGTGGCAGTTGTTCGCAGAGTCAATAACTGAGCTAGCTTGGCAACGAAGAGTTTTTTCGCCGCGAAAGCTCGTACTGTTCATCCATCGTCAGAATGTTCTTCTTGTTTTTCTGGAGCAGTCCTACCAGTGAAACAACAATTCCTCCGATAATGCAACCGCGCTCAGCAGTTCTCCAAATTCTGAGTGCGTTTTAGTCACATTATTTTTGCTTCACGCCGTGATGAAGCGAGATGGCGAAGCTAGTCCCACAAACTTTGTATCATGACTAGAGTTCAAGTATGACTTTTTAGGGATCCGAACCCTTAACAGTACTCTATTAATAGAGCAAATGGCAAATAGTGTATCTTTCTGTATCTATGTCTCTCTCCCCTGACACACACGCACACACACGCGTGAAAACTCACGCACAATTGATCAGACGTTTAGAGCATAATGACCTAAATGAGTTGGAGGGAGAGGAGAAAAGGACACTACAGGAGCGAAGTAGGTGCTTCGACTTTTTATAGAGA
>JASHSF010000293.1 GCA_030036955.1 Nitrososphaerales archaeon | reverse complement strand
ACGGAAAATAGATTGTAAATCACTTTATCTGCGCCGGGCAAATCCGATTTGTTAACTACGAAAATATCACCAATCTCCATGAGTCCCGCTTTTGCTGCCTGAACTTCGTCTCCCTGCTCTGGCATGAGTACTACGATTACAAGGTCTGCAACTTCAACGATCTGGACCTCGGCTTGACCGATTCCGACAGTCTCAACAATTATCAGGTCAAAACCGGCTGCATCGAGTACTCGTATTGCATTCCTAGCTGAATGAGAAAGACCGCCCTCGTCTCCTCTTGATGCCATGCTTCTGATGTAAACGCCCGTGTCAAGGCTATGTTCAATCATCCTTACTCGGTCCCCAAGTATGGCGCCTCCCGAGACAGGACTAGTTGGATCAATCGCAAGAATTGCAACTTTCGTTCCTCGGGCGCGGTAACCTTTAGCCACTTCACTTACCAGGGAACTCTTTCCGGTTCCAGGTGGACCTGTCACTCCTATGATGAAAGCCTTACCGGTGTGCGGGAATAATTCCCTCAGCAACATTCGCGAGAGCTCGTCGTGTTCTTCGATTGAAGAGATAGCTTTTGAAATAGATATCCTCTGGCCCTTGAGTACGCCTGCGGCGATCGCGTTCAAGATTTCTTTCCTTTTCGAGTATTGAGAGCAAAAGAACCTATGAAAATTTCAATTGGGCGAGCTTTGATCCCCGACTAACCATATCTCCTTCGTTAACAAATACTTCAACAACAGTGCATTCTTTGGGCGCTTTGATCTGGGCATCCATTTTCATCGCTTCAAGTACGAGAATTGTATCTCCCTCCTTCAGCAATGAGCCTTTCTTGGTCGGAACTGATACAACTTTTCCTGGAAAATTGCTTGAGACAAGCTCGTTAACTGTTGCAACGTCAGATCCAGTCTGGCCTATGGTCCGTGCATTTTGCTTAGAGTCTCCAAGCACCGCCTTCACTTCATTTCCATTGAGCAGAAAATCCACTTCATTCTGTGTGCGCTTTAGTTGTTTGACTTGGTACATCTTGTTGTTGATGGTGAGCAAAATCACGTCAGGTTCACGCTTTTCTATCTTGATTCTCGTGCTGGCTCCAGCTGCGTTAAGCATGCTCGCCTCGTAAACTTCCCTTCCCTTTTCGGGCAGTCTTGTCAACTCTAGCTTTGCCTTTGCGCCCTCAATCGAAATTTCATAAAGCATCGACAAAACGCCCCGATCTTACACTTTCCGAAATTCGGCGAGAATTTTGCACGCGACCACTGGCTGTTACTTGAGTCTTCTCGAATTGTTCTTTTGACAGCAGAAGAGCAGCAATAGCAAATCTGCCATTAATGTCGCCTTGGATTTCATTTTCGATTCCAGAAATAACCTGTCTCTCTTCGAGAAATGCAGTAGTAAAATTCCCCTTTGCGAATTCGGAATCTCGCATAACTTGAATATGAAATGGGGCAGTCGTTTCAATCCCCGTCACCTTGAACTCACTCAGAGCATAAATTTCTCTCCGCCTAGCTTCGTCAAAATCCCTTCCCCAAGAGATTATCTTTGCAACTAGAGAATCGTAGAATGGAGAAACTTCTATTCCCTCGTAAAGCGCCGAATCTACTCGAACGCCAGGTCCGCCTGGGAACGAGAGATGGGATATCTTTCCCGAGATTGGAGCAAAACCATGCCTTGGATCTTCGGCGTTTATTCTGCATTCGATCGCACTTCCACGAAAAGAGATTTCGCTCTGCTTCATGGGTAATCTCTTCTTCGATGCAATTTCTATTTGACTCCGAACAAGATCAATTCCTGTCAAAAGCTCCGTTACAGGATGCTCAACTTGGAGACGAGAATTGACTTCAAGAAAATAAAATTGGCCCGTTTCTGAGTCGCGAAGGAACTCAACAGTTCCGGCGTTTGAATAGCTACTTCTTCGGGCAATGGTTAGGGCATGATTGGCGACTCTCGCTCTTGTTTCATTGTCGACTACTGGCGATGGAGACACTTCAACAAGCTTCTGATACCTTCTTTGGATCGAGCAATCGCGCTCGCCGAGATGAACTGCTTCCCCTGATTCCGAGCTAGCTAGGATTTGTATCTCGATATGCCGAGGGCGAAGGAGTTTCTTTTCGATGAAAACAGCAAACCGTCCAAAAGCGCTCTTGGCTTCCCTTTCAGAGGATTCAAAAGCTTCCTTCACCGCTGATTTTGTCTTTGCCTCCTTGATTCCTCTTCCTCCACCGCCGAATGCGCCTTTTAGCAAAACGGGGAATCCAATGTCTGAAGCAAATCTGCTGGCTTCATCGGGATCCTCGACGGGATCTCTTGTATAGGGCAAAACGGGTATGCCTGCCGATTCAGCAAGTTTCTTGCATTCGATTTTGTTCCCGGTGACCTCGAGAGCTTCAGGTGAAGGACCAATAAATGTAATGGAATTCTCTCGACAGAGGCGAGAAAATCCCGCGTTTTCGGCCAGGAATCCATAGCCGGGATGGATCGCGTCGCAATCGTTTACTCGAGCGATTTCAATAATTTTCTCTTGATTCAAGTATGTGTCTTTAGCAAATTCACCAGTTAGATGGAATGATTCGGTAGCCTCTCTGACGTGAAGTGCTGTGATATCGGGCGTCGAATAGACTGCTACTGACTCAATTTCTAGTTCTCTAAGCGCCCTGATAACCCTTAGTGCGATTTCGCCTCGGTTGGCGATAAGCACTCTTTCAAATTCCTGCATTGCACGTCAACTTAACAAAACTGGTTGCCCTGAAAATAAAATCCGCTAAAGCGGAATGTTTCCATGCTTTCGCGGGGGTCTTTGCTCACTCTTATTTGCAAGAGCTCGTAGGCCTTTAATTAGCTCCCTTCGTGTCTCTCTCGGAGCTATTACTGCATCTATGATACCTCTTTCAGCGGCGATAAATGGGTTGACATATCGTTCTTTGTAATCCTCAACAATTCTTTTTCTGGCCGGTTCGTCCGACCCTTCTAGTTCCTTTCTATGAATTATATTTGCAGCGCCTTCTGCACCCATCACAGCAATTTCAGCGCTTGGCCAAGCAAAGTTCAAATCGGCTTTTGAATACTTGCTGCCCATCGCACAGTAAGCTCCGCCGTAAGCTTTGCGAACAATTGTCGTGATTTTTGGAACAGTAGCTT
>JASHSF010000005.1 GCA_030036955.1 Nitrososphaerales archaeon | reverse complement strand
TTCGGCTACACCGTGCAAAACCTTTGGACCGGTCAGACTTGGTGGATTCCGCGCTCCGGCGTAGTTACAGCATATGTCCCTTCCGAGGGCGTGGCGCTATACCGAGTGACGCCGGAATCCGGTTAGCGCCGCGCTCTAATTCTATGTTCATTAGTCTTTTGAAAAAAAAGTCGGTCTCGATTCATAGGGAGAGACCTTTCAAGAGGAGAAGCCGATATTGGGGCCAAGTCGAACAAGAAAACATGTAATCCGTTTTCAAGCAGAGTGGCTCGAACTCGCGCGAAAATATTCTTGGTCCAAGAATAACCGCGATTTGCTCTACAAATTCATCGATCTTCGACCGAATCACATTATCGTAGACGTCGGCTGTGGAACTGGCGCCCTTACTCGGGTACTTGCTGAAAAGATAGATCGAAACATAGGCGGAAGAATAGTTGGGATAGATAAAGACAGAGAGCTGTTGAGATCCGCTGTCGCGATCACCAAGAAAGCGGGTCTAAATGACGTTGTTTCATTCAGGCTCGCCAATGCGACAAAAGCCATTCCGTTGCCTGACAACTATTCTGACAGAGTTGTCTCGCAGGCCTTCCTTCGGTGGCTCGCACCAGAAGAATTGAAGAGATCGATGGAGGAGATGATTAGGATATGCAAAAGGGGAGGTCTAGTAGTAGCTTGCGAGCGTTCGATAGATACGTCGATTCTCTACTACCCTCTAAATAATCGCTTAACAAAACTATCGCGAAAAATGGGATTGGCTCAAATTCTAGGATATGAAAAATTGTATGGTTATGACAAGAACATAGGTTACAAGATCCCCAGTCTTTTCAGAAAGCTTGGATTGACTAGAATTAGGCTAGACGGATTCTCTTATGGCAGAGTTGCGTGCGACGATAGAATACCTGACGAATACAAAATGGATATGATTCGATACGATTCCCAAAAAACTGAGGAATTCATTAAGAGACTTGAAAGAGCGCCCGATACAAAGAAAAGGATCCAAATTGCACGAAAGAGCTATTTGCCTCTCTTGAAAGGAGGAATGACATTGAAAGAAATCATCGAGCTATCAAAAGGTCAGCTCTCTCATCATCAAAAGATATTGCGAAATCCAGAACAGATTTCAGAAGACACTTCGGTGGATGTTGGAGTGCTCTTTGTAACAACTGGGCTGAAAGTCTAGCATTCGGATATCAATTGCCTCATCTCTCGCTGTAAGCTGTGCCAAGTCTCTGTCAGATATCTCGGTTTACAGAAATTAGAGCAAGAGTTGAGAATGCTACGAAAGAGCACTCTTTTTGCTAGTTAGTAATGGCGGTCAGCTTGTTAATTGATGAATATCTGTTTTGCTTTTTGCGAGTTCGTAAGAAAGTTTGAACAATTCAATTGCTTGATCCAAATCGCTCTCTTTTGTAAATCGAAAAGAAATCCACCCGCTGTTTGGCAGGATGTGGTGAGGTTGCGCTTTACCCTCAGCCACCAGGTCGTTTCTCACTTTTAGAGGAAACGCAATGTCAGCTTGGTAATCGCCGTGCACGTGCCCTAACTCCCGCCCGCCGGACCTGAACTCTGTCCCACTAAATCGATGGGGTCTGACGGATACACCGCTCCACTTTGAAACTTCCTTTACAATCCTTGTCTGTGCTTCGGGGACCAATTTCTTCACTGCTTTTTTGAGAACGTCTCCCTGTCCTTCGGCTCGATCACAAATCTGCAAATGAGATCCCCCTTTGCGGCTCTGTGCGTTGCCTCGACTTTCGCATCGAGCAAATTGCTGAACAGCTCGATCTCCGTCGCGCACGCTTCCCAGTGATCCTGCGCGAGCTGAATTATAGGGCAGTTGTATTCAAGCAGGATGTGCTTTGAATTCGAAGGCAGTCTTCTCGACTCAGCCATGTATCCTTCCCCGTCCCGAATTTGCGCAAGCCTTTTCACCCGCTCATTGAACTCGAGCTGCTTGAGTTCCCCGTTGTAGCGCTCGAAGATCTCTGATTGCCTTTCTCGCAGCATCTGCTCTAAAGCTTCTTTACCCAGTCTCTTTTCAATGAAATTCAAAGCGCATTTCGCAACCCCACCATAGGCTCTTGGAAATGTCGTCCTGCCCTGGCTGGTCAATCTATAGCTTGATTTGGGCCTTCCAACCCTTCCCGAGTTTGTTTTCGAGCTGCTCTCCACGAGCCCCCGCTCTTCCAAAGCGGCGAGGTGCTTGTGCACTGCCATGCACGATATTTTGAGCATCTCAGCCAGATCTCCGAGTCCGCATTCTCCTCGAGATTTGAGGTGCCAAAGAATCTTGCTTTTTGTATCTCCAAATTTTTCCGGGGGTTGATCCAGGAACATTGCAGTCTTGTTTCTCTCCCGTAATTTAAAAACCATATTGTTTACAAATTATGGTAATTTTCTAAACTCTCCGGTGTATAAAATCAAACCGCCTTCCTAGCTCGCGAAAGGAAAAAAGAAGAGAACACTTGATGGCAAAGTCATACAATTAACCGGGCTTCCCGCGGTCTGGGAAGATACTGGTTCTTGACTTCGCAAGAAAGAGGGCAAAACGCTCGCGTTTCTGGTTGCGCGCAATGTTGCCGCCTTGGAGGAAATATCAAAATTCGCCGGAAAGTTCAATTCCAATCCATCTATCCTTTTCATCCCCGCCAGACGTTCAGCGGCCAGAAGAAATTGAACTAGTAGTCGCGCTGACTTTCGAAAGATTCGACGCAAAGCTCCATGCACTGGTGGGCAACGCGTCTACGGTTGGACTGATTCCTACGCCACTTTTGATCGATTATCAGCTCGAGCGACTCTGCGGTGCTTCAAATGAATCTTGTCGCTCCATTCCCTTTTTTCATCCAAAAGGTTCTTCCAGCATTGGTCAAGAGAGGGGGTCAACCATTAACGTGGCGAGCGAAACGGGCTTGAAAGGATGCGCTGATTGGGGAGCTTACGGAACTTCCAAATCGAGAATTGACGGATGTAAAAGATCTGGGCAAAGGAACTCTGGGGGATGGGATTGCAATGAAATCCAGTCCGTCGTTTCAGGACAAATCTCTAGAATATCGGGTACGATATTTCTTGGAAAGATATATTTAGGTCACACGTCTTTAGGCTGCCTCAGTACAAGAGAGCTTGATCCCGGTTACAGACTTCGACTCTAGTACTGACCGGAGTTAAGGTTGTTTTTTTGGAAACAGTTACTCAGGACACCGAAGGAATCAGAGCCAACCTAAACAAGTTCGGTCCCGTCAAAGTCGTGATCGGAATTCCTTGCTACAACGAGGAAAAGTCTATAGCACGAATTGTGCTTCAGTTAAGAGGACTTGCAGATAAAATTCTGATCTGCGATGACGGCTCTTCAGACATGACCGCGGAGATTGCGAGGGCACTCGGTTGCAGAGTAGTTTCGCATCCCCGAAATCTAGGAAAGGGTGCTGCTTTGAGGAGTTTATTCTTGGCTGCCGAGGAAGAAAACTGCGGCGTTTTCTTAACAATTGATGGGGACGGGCAGCACAATCCTCGGGACGTGTCCCGCCTCGTTATGCCGATAATCCAAGATGGCCTTGACATAGTAATTGGATCGCGTTTTGAAAACGTCGAGTCGGAGTCAGAAATGCCAGGTTATCGCAAGCTCGGGAGTGCTGTGATAAACTCACTCGTGAGAAAGACCTCCGGTGCGAAAATCAAGGATACGCAGTCAGGTTTCAGAGCATATAACGGTAAAGCCCTCTCGAAATTAATTCCCGGGGAAGATGGCTTCGCGGCAGATGCTGAAATTCTTTCGTTGGCGGAATCACTTGGAATGAAGATCAGAGAAGTCCCAACCAAGATCTCGTATGCCGATGATCTGGAAACGAGCACAGAGAATCCTGTATCTCACTCTATGCAGCTCATTGGAGGTTCGATAAAATTTGTTTCACTTAGACACCCTCTTTTATTTTACGGAATACCGTGCATCGTCCTTTTCGTAATCAGTCTAGTATTCGGGAGCTGGACTTTGCTATTTTAC
>JASHSF010000292.1 GCA_030036955.1 Nitrososphaerales archaeon | reverse complement strand
CTCTGGGAGACGTAACAATCACAAACGACGGAGCTACAATCCTCAAAGAGATTGACGTACAGCATCCAGCTGCAAAGATGATCGTCGAGATAAGCAAGACCACGGACAACGAAGTAGGCGACGGCACGACTTCGGCTGTCGTGCTTGCAGGTGCGCTGCTGGAAAGCGCTGAGGAACTAATCAACAAGGACGTTCATCCGACAATAATTGTCGATGGCTACCAAAAGGCTGCGGACAAGGCAATCGAAATTCTGAACGAAATTGCCGTGAAAGTAAAGCCCGGGGACAAAGTGACTCTGAACCAAGTTGCTAAAACAAGCATGCTAACGAAGCTCGTTGCGGACAACAGCACTGAGCTCGCAAGCTTGGTAGTTGACGCGCTCCTCCAGGTCGCCGAGAAAAATGAGACGGCAAGCAACTACAACATTGACATCGACAACGTAAAGGTAGAGAAGAAGCCAGGCGGATCTACCAGCGACACGAGTCTCATCAAAGGAATAGTTCTGGACAAAGAAGTCGTTCACTCCGGAATGCCGAAGAGAGTTGAAGAAGCAAAAATAGCTCTTGTCAATTCGCCCCTTGAAATCGAAAAGACAGAGTTCTCGGCTGAAATAAGGATCAACGATCCAACTCAGATGAAAAAGTTCCTCGATGAGGAAAATGAAATGCTGAAGACTATGGTGGACAAGCTTTCTTCGGTGGGCGCAACAGTGGTAATCTGTCAAAAGGGCATTGACGACATCGCTCAGCACTTCCTTGCGAAGAGAGGAATACTGGCAGTGAGGAGGGCAAAGGAATCTGACATGACCAAACTCGCAAAAGCTACCGGAGCAAGAATAGTCACAAACCTCGATGACCTTACCGACAAGGACCTAGGTTACGCGAAGCTCGTTGAGGAGAGGCGTGTGGAGCAAGACAAGTGGGTATTCGTGGAAGGAGCGAAGAATCCAAAGGCTGTTACTATTCTGGTGAGAGGAGGTTCCCAGCGGGTCGTTGACGAGGCAGAGCGAAGCATCCACGACGCAATCATGGTTGTAAAGGACGTGCTACAAAAGCCAGCAATAGTCGCTGGTGGGGGCGCTCCCGAAGCAGAGATCTCGTCTAAACTCAGGGAATACGCAAATAAGCTCGGTGGTAGGGAGCAGCTCGCAGTTTCAAAGTACGCGGATGCCCTGGAAGCAATTCCTTTGACGCTAGCGGAAAATGCCGGAATGGATCCAATCGACACGCAGGTTGAGTTTAGGGCAAAGCACGGTCAGGGCAAGAAGTGGTTTGGCATCAATGTGAGAACTGGCAAAGTGTCCGACATGATGGCGGACGATGTTGTCGAGCCCGCCGCGGTCAAAGAGCAAATCGTCAGATCGGCTACCGAAGCGTCAACCATGATACTTCGAATAGATGACGTCATCGCTTCGAGCAAAATGAAATCGCCACCAATGCCTCCAGGCGGAGGCGGCGGCATGGGTGGAATGGGCGGAGAGTATTAAAAATCTCTCCCCTTTTCTCTTCCTTTTTTAAAATTAGGAATTTTCTAGTCCCGGCGGCGGAACCATATATTTTTCGATAGGGTTCGAGATAATTATCCTGTCGCCAGCCTCGAGCTCCATCATTTCGAGCCAGTGCTGCGATACTATCAAATTTGGTATTGTGGGTCTATACGAAGGCTCCTCCGGCGCTTGTTCAGAGCGCTTCAGGATCATCCTGTTCTCCAAAGCCATGCCTCTTCGGTCGACACCTGGCAAAATGCGTCTCTCCCTCGGAGAGCTCGGCATTGCCCTAACGCAAATTACGTTTTCCGATGCATGAGCTAGCTGCAAAAGATTTCTCTCTGAACTGTAAGCGACGAAGAACTGCCTTATGATGCCGTACGACTCTTTGGAATGTTCCTCCGCGAAGAGCTCTATTCTTTTTATCTTCTCCGCCATCTCTTCGGTTCCTTTCAGTGAACCGACGAGTCCGTTCGGGTAAATGCGCTTTTGTGAATCGAATTTGCGCAGTACGTCGTGCATGTGCAGAACATGCTTTTTTGCCGATTCGGTCGGAATCAGTTCGCTTTTTCTCGCCAGAGGGTTATACACTTCTTGCTAATACTAATTTACCTTGTCGGTTCCTAAATTAGTACTTGAAACAATATCGCGATAATTCGTACTTCACGCTCATTAAGAAGATTCAAACCGAATGAGGAAATTTCGCGACGCGCACTCATTTCTTGCCGGAGGATTTCCAAGCTATTGGGGTAGCCGTGACTCCTGAGATCCTTGCCACTTCTTCGCGTATCACTCTAGCGAGGCTTGCCGTCTCTTTGGAAGAATAGCGCTCGAGTTCTCCTCCGTCTGCGAGTCTGTTAATTTTAGGGTCAAAGGGAAGCTTTCCGAGGAACATAATTTTTGATTCGTTTGCAAACTTTTCGATTCCCGACTCCAAGAACATATCAATTTTGTGACCGCAGTCGGGGCAAATCATGTAGCTCATGTTTTCCACAATCCCGGCGATGGGAACGCTCATCTGGCGAGTCATGTTGATCGACTTTTTCACGATTAGGAGCGCGAGATCCTGGGGTGTAGAGACGATTACTACCGCGTCGACAGGTAGCGACTGGAATACTGTGAGCGGCGCATCGCCCGTGCCTGGAGGAAGATCGATGAGGAGGTAGTGCAGATCGCCCCAATTCACGTCGTTGAAAAGCTGCCGAATTACTCCATTGATAATAGGACCTCGCCAGATAACCGGGGTTTCCGGGGTGTCGAGGAGGAGGTTCATCGAAATTATCTTGATTCCGCTCTCGCTTTCTTTCGGAACAACGCCGCTTTCGTCAGCGTACGGTTTCCCTGACAACCCAAAAATCTTTGCAATACTCGGCCCCGTAATGTCTGCATCTAGAATTCCAACATTGTATCCTTCGCGCCGAAGCTCGATTGCAAGCATCGAGGTTACATAGGATTTGCCCACTCCACCCTTGCCTGACATTACAGCGATAATCTTCTGTGCTCCTTTGCGATCTAACTTGTCAATTCCTGCGCTCAATCCGGCGGCTTTGCCGACTCCCTTGTCTTTTCTGCGCATTTCCTGTAGCTGCGCTCCTAGGGCCTCGAGCTCCTGCTTTGACATGGAAGTCATTTTGATCTGAACATTTTCGATGCCCTGCATTGCCCCGACGATTCTGTTAATGTCCTTCTCGATAGTCTTTGCCAGGGGGCAACCGCTAACGGTGAGCGCAATTGTAATCGTTACTTTTTTTCCGTCGATTGATACACCCTTGACCATGCCAAGATCGACTATATTCAAGCCGATCTCGGGGTCGATGACTTCCTTGAGACTCAGCCGGATTTGATCGGCGTCGAGCGGCATTCCAACTCGCTCACCAGAAACGACGGACAACTTGATTAAAGTGAATAAGCGCATCCGTGTTTAAAACGGTACTTGCGCGGCTAGCGAAAGTCCTTCAGAAGTTCTTCGTATCTAGGAATGTTCGAAGGCGAGGTGATATCTTGTAGCGCAATTGGTTCTGTCTGCGTAAGCGTATTTGCTTCAAGTGAAGGAGTAGTTCCTTCATAAATGAGCCCGGTCGGAATTTTTCCCTCATCCAGAAGCTGCATTGTTCTTGTGAGCGCCGCTGGTCTGCTTGTCCGGTCGTAACCTTTCTCGGCATCTAAATTGTAAACCTGCTCCCTCCACTGCTTGTAGGTATCGTTGTACGTGACACAGGGGCTAAGCACTTCTAGGAAGCCCAGTCCTTTATTCGAGTTGGCATGATTGAGTGCACCCTTCAATAATTCCGTCAGCTGCGTTTGATTGCCAGAGAATCCCCGGGCAATGAACGTAGTTGAAAAAATCGATAGAGCAGTTTGTACAGCATCAAAAGGAATGTCTTTGTTGCCTTCATAACCCAAGGCCGCGGTCGGAGAAGGCTGACCCTTTGTCAGGCCATATGTTCCGTTCTGCATGACAATGTAAACGATGCTCGGATTTCTCTTGAGGGTGTGGATAAAATGCCCGACACCAATAGCGTAGCCGTCGCCGTCACCACCAGCAGCTATCACTGTAAGTTTTGGATTCGCAAGCTTGACTCCGACGGCCGTGGGAAGCAGTCTGCCGTGTAACGAATGGATGCCGTAGCACTCGAGATTATTGTGAATGGATCCAGAACATCCAATTCCGCCGACGATCACCGTATCCTTGGAAGCGATGCCAAGATCCGAAAGCGACTTTTTGAGGGAGGCAAGTACTCCAAAATCTCCGCATCCGGGACACCAGATTGGCGCGGACGGTGTGTAAATTCGCCTTGCGGGTGCTTGCTGAACGCTTTGCATTAGATTCTACCTACTCAAACCCCTAGTTTGAAGCTTGCGGCGTCGCTCGACTTTGAAAGAACTGATGAAATAGCATTGGTTATCTCGATAGGCTTGAATGACGTTCCGTCAAACTTTGTGATGTTGACAATCCGCTCATTATCAGCAGTGACGCTCTTGATCATTCTGGCGAGCTGACCCTGGTAGTTGTTTTCGACGACAAAAATTCCTTCTAGACCTTGCATGAATTCTTTCAAGTCATCTTCTAACAAGGGGAAAACCGTTCGAAGCTGGTGGAACCTTACCTTGGTTCCTCTTTCTTGGAGCTGCGCCATGCTTTCAATAATTGGACCGTAGGTTGAACCTATTCCGATAACTCCGATCTTCGCGTCGCGAGGACCGAAATTGTTGCCCCTCGGCAGGTCGCTCTTCGCTAGCTCGACTTTCTTCATCCTCTTTGACATCATACGCAATCGATTGGACTTGTCAACTGAAACGAGGCCAAATTCGTTGTGTTCATTACCTGTCACCTGCGACTGACCTCCTTCTAGTGATGGAATGCTTCTCGGGGAAATTCCGTCTTCACTGTACTGGTAGCGCTTGTAAAGAGGAATCTTGGAAATTGATTCTTCGGACAAAAGCTTCCCTCTGTCGATAGTCACTGCTTTGATATCGAACGGCTGGACACTCTCGCTGTTCTGGCAGAGTGCTTGATCGAGCAATATGAAAACAGGGAGCTGATATTTCTCCGCGAGGTTTAGGGCATCGGCAGACATTTTGAAGCACTCTGAAGCAGTCCCAGGCGCAACAACAAGTCTTGGAAACTCGCCGTGAGAGCCGTAAACAATGTGGTTGATGTCTGACTGCTCGTTCCTGGTTGGCTCGCCTGTGCTCGGACCAACTCGCTGGCACTCCACTACTACAATTGGAACCTCGCTTTCTCCCGCATGTCCCACTCCTTCGGTCATCAAGGATTGCCCGGGACCGGACGTCGCAACCATGACCCTCGCTCCCGCGTATGCGGCGCCTATCCCCATGTTGATCACTGCGAGCTCATCTTCCGCTTGTTTCACTACTCCCCCGAACTTCGGAAGTCTCGGAGCGAGCCACTCCATGATGTCTGTTGCTGGCGTTATCGGATATCCAACGAAGAATCTGCCACCACCCACCAGAAAACCGAAAGCAGTTGCTTCGTTGCCAGTAGAAAGAATCTTGCCTGAGTTAGTACCTCGTTTCAGTTTGTAAGGCGAAGAATGGATGCTCTTCGTGGCATAATCTAGGCCGATGTTCAGAGCTTTCAAGTTCGACTCGAGAGCTTCCTGCCCCCTTCTCGCGTAGCGAGCCTTCAGAACTTGTACTAGAACTTCGTCTTCAAATCCGAGAATGCGGCCAAGAATCGCGAATGCGATGGTATTTTTGAAGATATTTCTCCTGAGGGCAGAAGCCGCCATGTTCCCGAGTGGTGCCTCGTAGACTGTAAAGGCCCTGTGCAGGCCCTGCGCTAAAGGTCCCTTGGACGAGTCAAAAATTATGGTAGCGTCAGGAGCTAAATCATTGAGGACTAGTGTTACGGCTTCTTCGTCGAAAGCTACCAGCGTATCGATTTCGTCACCGGTGCTGTAAATTTCGTCGCAGCTGGCGCGTATGACTCCGTCGGCGTGGCCGCCGCGGATTCGAGACAGAACGTTTCGCGCATCGTAAACGTTCAGTCCGTAGTCTCTGAAAATTCGCCCTAGGAGATTTACGACGGTAAGCGTCCCGTCACCTCCCTGTCCGCCGATCATTATGGAAATTTGATTTCTTAATTCTGTCTTGATATTGGGAGCTTGTTCGAGTTGGGTCGCCATAGATCTTTGACCAGACTGATCAATTCGGAAACAGTCCAATAAGATAGTTTAAGCTCGGAACCGAAGCGAGGACTCTTTCCAACAACTAATTTCCTCAAAATATTATATAAGCCTGACTTACCCACAGCCCAGATTTATTGCCAATCTCACGAATTGGCAACATCGGCTTTCAATAATTTGTTTAATACTTAGACTTCGATCCAGACTTCAGTCGTGGGAAAGATGTCCGAAACAATAAAATCAGAACTGGTTATCGGCGGCGAGCACAGGTCTTCATCAGACGGCGCGACGTTCGAGGTCCGAAATCCCGCAACGAATCAGCTGCTGGCAAATGTGCCGAGAGCAACATTTGATGATACGAGAGCTGCGATTGATTTTGCTGAAGACGCTTTCGAGAAGTGGAGCGAAACGCCAGCCCCGGCTCGAGCGGAGTTTCTGTACAAAGTTGGTGAGATGATCCGCAAAAATGAAAATGAGCTAGCTGAAATCCTCACTCTTGAGGAAGGCAAGGCGCTCAACGAATCGCTTGCCGAGGTGATCGAAGGCTACGATACGATCATGTACATCGCAGCCGAGGGAAGAAGGATGTGGACGTATGTTTCACCGAGCGAACAGCAAGACAAGACCTGTATGGTCATCCGTAGACCAGTTGGAATAGTCGGGGTCGTTACACCGTGGAACTTTCCTTTTTCAATTCCTCTTTGGAAAATCCCTCCGGCGCTTGTAGCCGGAAACACGGTCGTCTTCAAACCCGCTTCAGCTACCCCCCTGATTGCGCAAAAAATAGTGAGCATGTTTGAAAAAGCCGGATTGCCAGAAGGTGTCCTAAATTTCGTTACCGGTCCTGGTTCAGGCGTCGGGGAAACTATCGTCAGCGACGAACGTGTGAAAGTGATTTCCTTCACCGGAGAATCGACAACGGGTCACCACATTGCAGAATCAAATTCCAGGTTTTTCAGGCGTCAGGTTCTCGAGCTCGGAGGGAAGAATCCAATAATAGTTGCAGACGATGCCGACCTTTCTGTTGCCGTTCCTGCTATTTTGTATGCGGGTTTCAGCAACTGCGGCCAAAAGTGCACTGCTGGCTCGAGAGTGATTGTCATGGAGAATATTCATGAAAAATTCGTGGAGCAATTTGTGAAAGGCGCGAAGGCTTTGAGGGTTGGAAACGGAATGAAACCCGGAATTCAAGTCGGACCTCTCATAAACGAGAAAGCGCGCGAGAAGGTCGAAGGCTATGTCGAAATAGGTAATTCCGAAGGCGCAAAGCTCAGTCTTGGTGGCAAAAAATTCGCTGACCAAGAACGAAAGCTAGGATTTTTCTTTGAACCAACGATTTTTGACGAAGCTTCGAACGACATGAGAATCTCACAGGAAGAAATCTTTGGTCCGGTTGTTTCAGTAATCGAAGCGGGGGACATGTACGAGGCTGTGCAAATCGCAAACGATACAAAATACGGGTTGAGCTCTGCTGTATACACCAAAGATCTGAGAAACGCTTTCGAGACCATTTCAAAGCTACGATCCGGAATCGGATATGTGAATCAAGGACCGACCGGGGCCGAAGTGCACTTACCTTTCGGTGGACTCAAGGAAACTGGGTCAGGAAGAGAAAGCGGCGAGGCAGCAATCGAAAACTACACGGAAAAGAAGGCTATCTACGTAGACTACTCGTACAAGGTTCGCCCATGGTTCTTTACAAGTGATTCGTAGCGAGCTACTTTTCGATTTGACGCCATCGTTTAAATATGCCGTTCGGCATAATTTGATTGTTCAGGATCAATCTGTTTCAGGCTAGAGGAGGAAATATTGCAAACTCCGTACGAGATTGCTGCCAAATCGGTCATCCCAGCAATCAGGGGAATGATTGCCAAATCACTGATAGATCGGAACATGACGCAAACAGAAATTGCTTATTTTCTTGGAATAACGCAACCCGCAGTTTCAAAGTACTTTTCTGAAAAGAGGGGCCGAGCAATAGATTTCGACTCCAAGGGAGACGTCCTCAAAATGACCGAAGTCATCGCGCAGGGAATTTCAGATCGCCGCCTAAACAGAGTCCAAATCGCGAATATGATAAAGGAAGTTTGCGACTACGTTATGCGTTCAGGCTACATGTGCGAGCTACACTACGGTATAGATCCGCAGACCAAAGAAATGGGCTGCAAAATGTGCATGGAAACTCCGGCGCCAGCAAATTAGGGCACTGCCCTACAGCAAATTACTTGGTCAATTGCTTTAGTGCTAGCTGCGCGTTTTCGCTTTCTTCTTCAAATCCAGATCGGCCGACTGGCGCTTTTTCCTGTCCTCATTAAGTTGGTAGCCAACCCTTCCCTCGTAATCTGTTATCACCGAGTCGAATACCGAAAAAGCTTCGGCCGCTGAACTATGCGGACTGAAATACGAATGAACCTCCCCCGGACCACCCCCTTTGGTCGACATATAGTACAGATGATCGCTTTGCTGCAATAATCTCCATACGTTGGTGACTTCTTTTTTCCCGACTTCTCGAACGTACTCTTGTAGATTTACCAGGCGATCGAAAGAAACTCTTTGAAGGGGATTTTGTACCCATGCGCTAGCATCTTTCTCAACGTCAGCCCAGGAAATTGTCCTGTCTTCAGGCACCGACAGCGACCCTGACGTACTGAGGTCTGAGATAATGTCCTGTGGAGTCGCCCAGATGAGTCCTGGTTTTGACTTTAGTTCATTTGGCAACGCTTTCAAAAACTCAAAGATACCAGTATCCGCCCAATGGTGCTCTCCAAAAGTTTCGATGTCCATGGCGAGAAGTATCATGTCTCCTGGTGTTGACGAAAGCCAGCTCGCGTACTTGTCTGCCGTCAATGGATAGCCCACCCAAGTCTTTTGCGAAAAACGGAATCCAATGTCATCAGTAAGCCTATAGTGTCTCAGGAGGAGTTTCAGGTTCTTCGAGCCCGCAACAGAGTACAGGTAGTTAGGAGAGCGCCAACCAAGCACGCTCTCGGCCCCTTCGGTAAGAATACCAAGAAAACCCAGCGATTCGACAGTCTTTGCTATCGTGTCGTTGTAGATAAACTCTGTATTTTCGAAAACCCTCGTTTGGTATCCCGTGGTTTCGCGAACGAAAGAAGTGTGAAGCTTGACCTGTTCGATAAATTCGCTTTTGTCCCCTGGAAACAAGCTTGCGAGCGAGTGGTAGTACGTGTTGCCAAGAATTTCCACGCTACCGGTTCTGACGAGAGCTCTAAGCATGTCAACAAGCTCTGGTTCGTAGAGGCCCGCTTGTTCTAGAAAGGGCCCGCTTATTCCAAAAGTAACTTTAAACGGCCTCTCCCAATCACGAGAGCTTTCTAATAGCTCTTGGAGTATCGTCAATGTGGGACGGTAGCACTTGAACGCGACCTTTCGAAAAACTTCCTCGTTCAGTTTCTTGTCAAAATATGATCCCGTTATAGACTGCCCATCGGCAATCATCTTCATATGGTTGAGTGGAAAACCTCGGTTAAGCCTCATGGGCTGGTGTATTTCGAGAACTAAAGAAAGGTATGTCATATCGCTTCAAAACAATCCAATTTCTGCGATAAAAGAAGCTACTAGTTATTCTCTATTGTGACGGGGGACTAATGAGAAAATTCAAAAGAACAATCCCGCGATCTTGTTGGTCACTTTCTCACAATAACTGAGCTTATCAGACTTTCTTTCGTCGCATTATATTTCTGATTCGATGAGCTAGTATCATCCACAAACCTATAATATCGCAAACTTGATGAAAGAGATTCCTTCGAAACAAACCGAACCTTTGGGTTGAATTTCTTATCTTTAGAAAAACAAGGTCCCAAGATGGTTCACTTTTAGCGGTATTGTTTCGGATTCAAAAATGGACAGACAATTCAGTCAAGGTGAGCCAAAGTTTTGAAACTTGCAGTATTCGTATGGGAATTTCCTCCAAGGATCGTTGGAGGATTGGGTACTTACATATCGGAAATCGCGCCGCGGTTTGTAAAGATGGGTCATGACGTAACCGTTTTCACTCTTAACGACGGAAAGCTCGAGGAACATGAGGTTCTGAATGGCATCGAGGTTTACCGACCGAAATTACTGAATTCGGAGGACGTGGTTCCGACAGTGATTGCTGAAGATATCAGACGGTGGGGGACCGGTATCCGCTTCTTTGCAGATTTGACAATGAGCAATATCCTCTCAGCTGACAGACTAGTCAACGTTCTTGTAAACAAGGAACACAGAAGATATGACGCAATTATCGTTCACGACTGGCTGTCCATAATGGGAGGAATGATCGCAAAGCGGGAATTGGACAAGCCCCTGATTTTCCATTTGCACTCTACCGAAAAGGGACGTACTCTCGGAGAGGGCTCAAAAACCGTCAGGGACCTGGAATACGAGGGCGGTCAGAAATCCGACCATGTAGTTACGGTCTCGTACGCCATGCGCGATGAATTGATATCCCTCGGCTTTCCGCAGGGCAAAATCAGCGTCGTGTACAACGGCGTAGACCCGAATAAGTATTCTCCGGAGAGAGTATCCAGACAAAAGGTCGAGCAAGTCCGCCAGAGGTACGGCATCAAGAATGATGAGTACATGATTCTCTTCGTCGGCCGAATAATCGTCGTGAAAGGCGTAGATCGGTTAGTCCAGGCAATGACATCAGTAAAGAGAAGTATTCCGAAAGCGAAGCTAGTCGTGGTTGGAGTGTCTGACATGCAGTACAGCATTGAAGAACTCACCAGAACGCTCGGCTTGGAGGACAATGTCAAGCTAAGGTTCGAGTGGATTCCGGAAGATGAGAGAATTGCACACTATGCTGCATCAGATCTTTGCATCTTTCCGAGCCTCTACGAACCATTTGGCATTGTGGCACTCGAAGCGATGAGCATGGCAAAACCGGTGGTAGTCGGAGCGCGCGGAGTCTCAGGGATGAAAGAGTTTGTTGTGCCAAATGGCCCCGACCAATGCGGCTTTCACGTTAACCCTTACGAACCGAATGATATTGCCTGGGGAATAACCAGCGCTCTCGAAAACATGGAACATGCTAGAAAGCTCGGAGAAAATGGCCGTAGACTAGTACTCGAGACTTACAACTGGGACGCTGTTGCAAAACGTACGATTAGCATCTACTCGAACCTTTTGCAGCGAGCTTCTTCCTGACAAGAAACAATTAGATAACCCGTATGATAACTGTCAGGACTGTACCAAACTGTGCCCGAGCTAAGGAAAGACTATTTCACTAACCGGCTCGTCTTGATTTCTCCTGAAAGGATAAAGCGCCCGACGGAATTCCGTGTTGCGAAGAACACAAAATCAACGCCAATTTTGAGCATTTCTCCCGATTGCCCCTTCTGCCCAGGGAATGAGGACAAAACGCCTCCTGCCGAGCTCGTTCTCGTGGGAAGAGAGAATTCTTTGCTGAAGCTCGCGGATTCCGAAAGCGAGCGCGTTACGGGGTGGACCGTCAGATATTTTCCCAACAAATTTCCAGCCGTATCGCCTGACTCGGAAACGCGGTATAACGATCCACCGTTGCAGAGCGAGCCCGCATTTGGCTATCACCACGTGATGATAGTGACGCCCAAGCACGACGCAAGCTACTTTTCCCTACCCACCGAGCAGTGGGTCGACATACTCGCAACTGTGCAAGACCGAGTCAGATGGTTGTATTCAAAGAAAACTGTGAGCTACGTTTCGGTTTTCATAAACAGCGGAACCGATGCAGGGGCTTCTTTTGCGCATCCACACCTTCAAACTCTAACATTGACCCGGCTACCACCCCTGATTCAGGAGGAAGCTGAAACGATGCACAGAGACATGACCGAGCTAAGCACATGCTCGATGTGCAAGGTACTTAGCATCGAGATGAATGGTCCGAGGCAAATCCTCCAAACCGACAATTTCGTTGCTTTTGCTCCATGGGCATCGACACATGCATACGAATTCTGGATATTCCCAAAACGGCATGAGACCTCTTTCCTTAAGGTGTCGCAAAAGGAGATCGAAGACTTGGCGAGAATGTTGAGGGCAACCTTGGGAGGACTGGGCGCTACGTTATCGTCCCCGGCATTCAACCTCGCGTTTCATATTTCCTCTGAAAAGAAGACGACGAAGCAGATTCACTGGCATCTTGAGGTTTATCCACAGGTTGTAAAGTGGGCTGGACTCGAGAAGGGGAGCGGAGTTTACGTAAATCCCGTTCCGCCAGAAGAAGCGGCTAAAGCTCTCGGCGCCAGCTCACGAAGAGAAATAGCTCAGATGATCGGAATCATCTAGCTAAATCGCGAAAGCGCCCTAAACAAACCAGCCTGGGTAAGATACAGCTTTCCTTCTGTTTCCTTTATGTAGCCCGTCCGGACGAGGTTGCTAATTTCCTCATCTATTGGCCTATCCTTGAGCGATTGGGAGTTGTTTAACACTTGTTTTTCAACTGCTTTGCTTGACTCGATTGCCCCGAGGTTCGAAAGCATGGCTAGAATCTCTTCGCTCAATATGTCTTTTCACTCACATCCGAATATACTAAAAACGTTCTTGAAAATGTATCGTCATTCAAGTTTTCCATACAGAGCCTTTTCGTAAGATTTGAGGGTCAGCGCTGCCACCGCGTCCCAAGTATATCTCTCCCGAAGCTCTTTTTTCGCATCCTCAACCAGACGCTGAGCGTTGGCGGGATCGGACAGGACTCGGGAAATGCCCCAGGATATGGAAGACGAATCTCTTGGGCGAACCAAGATACCGGTTTTTTCATGATTGACGATTTCCGCAAGCCCGTCTATCTCGCTCGCGACTATTGGGAGTCCCGCAGCCATTCCCTCCAGAGCAACCACGCCGAAGGGCTCGTAAACAGAAGGTATTACCATAACATCGGCCGAGAGCATCAGATCGACTGCATCTTGGTCTGAAAGGAATCCGGTGAACCTCATTCGCCAGCTTTCTCCTGTAACGTTTGCTGTGTACTCCAGTTCGCCGCGCATGTAACCGTCGCCAACGATTACGAGCTTTACGTTGTAGTACTTTGCAACCGAGGGAATTGCCCTAATGAGATACTCGCAACCTTTTTGATGCGTCAAGCGGCCCACAAACAAAACGAGAAATTCCGACGGCGCGACCCCGTATCTTGACTTCACAGAGTTTCTATCTGGCCTCGGAACATTGTATTTGTTCGGATTGATTCCATTTGGGATAACCCAAATCTTTTCGTCGGGAATATTGTATTTCCATCTCGCGTCGCCCCGCATAGCATTGCTGCAGACTATCACAACGGAGGACTCGAATGTTATCCACCACTCGAAACTCTCGATCATGTGGCCCTCGGGGGAATTTACTCCACCCGCTCTCTTGTACTCGAGAGAGTGTAGAGTTGAAACCATCTTGCATCCAAAGAAGAACTTTGCCTCGGCTCCGGCGGGAAGAACAAGCCAGTCGTGTACGTGAACGATGTCGAAAGGGCCAACTTCGTGCAACAGCGCCCCGGCTCGCTTCGCGAAGAAATGGTTCATCAGAAGTATCCAGGTGTGGAAATTAGGTGCAGGGGCATCTATTCCAACTCTGTGAACGAAGACCCCTTCGTCATCTTGCTCCTTTGGAGAGCCTGGCATCTCGGCGGTTATAACGTGAACCTCAACGCCCATCTTTGTCAGTGACTTTGATAAGCCTTCGACTACTCGAGCAATTCCACCAACAATTCGTGGCGGATATTCCCAAGTAAAGTGGAGAACCCTCAATTTCTTCTTTGGAAGGCTACGAGCCAAACGAGATTCGATTTCGCCCGACTCTTCTTCTTTTGATGGTTTCTTGGAAAGAACAGTCGCCAAATTTCAAAACCTCGTTTCAATTATTAGGGCGTTAACTAGAATTAATCCCCGTGAATGGAGCTAAATAAAAATTACACGCCCGAATCACTAGTACTTACAATTTCAGAGACCTTGTCCTGAAATTCCCTTAAAATCTCCGTCGCGACTTGTGAGTTGGTGGACTCTGCAATTATTTCAAAAACTGGCTCATCCGAACTGGGGTTGATAAGCACCCATCCGCCATCTACCATGAGCTTAATTCCTTCAAGTGTCTCCACGCGACTTTCGGGGTAGTCAGTTGCCAACCTGCGCATAATTCTTCCTCTTTCGTTCCAGGGGACGAGTACAACACCGCGCGCGATTCTGGGTTGATACACTTCTTTTCGCACTCTGGAAATTCTCGATCCCGTTCGGGACACGAATTCGATGACTTTCGCCGCCGCCAGTAGCCCATCTGGGAAAGGCAGGTCGCGTGAAACAACGAATTCGCCTGCGTCGTTTCCAGCAAACGTAGCAGTGCCAGAACCAACGATCTCCATAAGGGCCCTTGGGTCGGTTCTGATTCGGATTACCGATTGATGGTTTCGTTCGGCAATGTTCTCGACGAGTCCAGAAGAACTGACTGGAACTGCGATTGTTCCGGGATTCAGCTTAAGCATTATCTCGATCATCAGAGCAAGCGATTCGTCGCCACTGAGCATTGCCCCCGCTTCATCTACTATCCTTATCGTGTCGCCAGGTCCCGCGAAGCGGAAGCCAGCGGATGCGCCCACTGCGGTGACTATGTCTTTGAGACTCGAAGGAGCATTCGAAATAGTATTGGTGGTTGCATAAGTACTGCTGCCTGCGTTGAGACTTATCACCTCGCAGCCCAGTTTAGTAAGAATCTGAGGAACAGTTTGCGACGCCGGGCCGAGCGAGCAATCGACAACAATTCTCGGCTTGGCTTCGATAATGGGGCGTGAATCTATGCTGGAAAGGATGGTCTCTTCGTAGAACTCCGAAATCTGGGGGAGATTCAGAATGTCTGAAAGCTCTTCGTACGACGAGCGATGGATGTCTTCCTTGAAAAGTACATTTTCGACCTTCCTTTGTGAATCGGCGGATATATTGTAGCCCTTGGAATCAAGAAACTGCACGAGGGAATACTCGGGTTCTGCTGGACTCGCACTAAAGTATACGCCACCGTCGAGTCCGTTGGATACGATTCCGAGGCGAGTCATTGAAATCGTCGCCGCTCTAAGATTGAAGACGGTGGATCCTGTCGATAATAATCCAGCAATAAATGATCTCTTTAGCATTCGAGAGGAACGGAGAGTATCTCTTGCCGCGGCAATTTTGCCCTTTGCACCGATAAAAGTTCCAAATGCCGCTCCCAGTTTCGCCGTCGTTTCAGGTGTTATTTCTATGTTGGCGAGTCCCACGACCCCACGGCTGCCGAAGATCTGCCGCTGCCACGACAATCCCCAAACAAGGTTCTGACGCACAACTGCTCCGCTCTCGATGTTTTTATCAGGCCATATCCTTACGTTCTGGACCACTTCAGAACCCGAGCCAAGCTGGCAACCGTCACCGATTACCGCCCCTTCGAATACCCGAGATCTTGGTCTCAGTACGACGCTCTTTCCTATTACAGAACCCTTCGTTTCGGCCTCGCGTCCAATATAAGCAAAATCATAGATTATGGATCTTGAAATCACGCTGTCGGCTTCAATAGTGACGTTCGATCCGATGGAAGACATTTCCCCTATTCGCGCTCCTCTCCCAACGCTGGTTCTTGCGCCTATGAGGCAGGGCGCAACTAAATCCACGCCCGCCTGTACGTCCGCTCCTTCTTCGAGCCAGATTCCATCTGAAATCATCTTGCCAGGAATCTCTACCTTGGTCTTACCTGATAGAATATCGTGATGGGCAGTAATATACTGCGATGGCATTCCCACATCGCACCAATATCCGCTCATCGTGTGAGCGTAAATCGGCATTCCTCTTTTCAAGATATTTGGAAAGAGATCTTTTGAAAAATCGTAAGACTTGTCTTGCTCGACGTACTTCAAAATTTCCGGCTCGATTATGTAAACTCCGGTGTTTACGGTGTCAGAAAATACCTCGGACCAGCCGGGTTTTTCCAAGAATCTTGTTACCTTTCCTTCTTCGTCAGAGAGGATCACCCCGTATTCAAGCGGATTTTCGACTCTCGTTAATCCGATGGTAACCACGGCTCCCTTTTTTTTGTGAAAGTCAATCAGCTGCGTTAAATCGAAATCAGTCATTACATCCCCTGATATTACTATGAATGTATCAGTGAGGTTTTCTTCGAGTGCTTTGACTGAACCGGCTGTGCCGAGCGGCTTATCCTCGAAGGAATAATTTATTGGAATGCCGACATCGGTCCCATCACCGAAAGCCATTGTGATGTGGTCTGCGAGGTAATGGAGAGTGATGTAACTATCAGTAATTTTGTTCCTCTTGAGTAGTCTCAAAACATGCCAAAGAATGGGGCGATTCACGACTGGAACCAAAGGTTTTGGCCTAGTCGATGTAATCGGCCGAAGTCTGGACCCTTCGCCTCCTGCCATGACAACTGCCTGCATTCACTAAAGCAACCTTTGGTAACTCCGTAAGCGTGTATAAAACGACATCAGAGCTTCTTTTGAATTATGGTATGATCCTACTTTAATTGGGAAACGTAATTCAACTTCGCCAATAGTTCTTGCTTTAGAAAATCAATCGAAGGAGTCTTGATGGGGTCGATTCCTCGAAGTACAGCCATGTAATAAGAGCAGTAATCCAAGAAATATATCATTGAGAGTACGCGCGCGAGATAGCTCTTTCCGACGTACGGCGCGTTCAAGACTTTCCCCCTTGCTGATTTTATCACGTTTTCGACAATTTCGAACCTCGTAGAAATTTCGACGGGATCATCTTCTTTCAACTGAAGCAGGACAGCCACCGCGGGTTTCTCTAGCGGGGCAGAATTTTCTCTTTTTCCGATCGTAGCCCTCCTGCTGTCCCACCCGACGATGTCATTGTGGCAAAGCTCGGGAATGACACCGTCAAACAGATGCATCTTTGCGTTTTCATTGATTGACTGCCTAGCTCGAAGGGCAACCGCTCGAGTTCTGTTCGATGCATATAGCAAAGCCGTTGAGTATTTTGTTGAAAGAAGTTCTTTTGCGAGCTCAAGAGACGGATTGGCTCTGTTCAACCTAACACACTTGTCTCTTACAGACGCAAGCGCATCGATCGATTCTTCGACTTCGTTTCTGTCAATTCCTAAGAGTCCTGATTGCTCTAACACTCTCAAGACGTAAAACAGAAGGCCCGGCAGAGAGCTACGAGGGACTTTGAGCATTTCTGTCTTTACGAAGTTGAAATGCCATTTCGTTTTCGAAAGGTCTTCGATCAGTCCGCCCGAACCAAAGGTCCAGCCTTCTAGACCACGCGAGGAAGCCTCCGATAGCACGCTCAAGGTTTCCTCTGTATTACCACTAGAACTCATTCCAACGACGAGCGTCTGCTCATCAACGTATTTTGGAAGATGATAGTCTTTCAGTGTCTCAAACGAAATGTCAGATCCTAGTTCCCGCGCATAGTCTACTAGGACTTCACCCGTAATTCCTGAACCTCCCATTCCGGTGAAGATAATTCTCGAGTATTCTCGAACGACTCGGGTAGTCTGAACGCTATATTTCCAGATCTTGTTGGCTAGCTCTGGCCACATACGATAATCCTCTCTCAAATTGGATGAATCAACTTGTTTCATCTTTGCTTCGAAGTCTGGCACTCTTTTCCTGGATTTTCCTGAACTAACCTTTGGTTTTCCGGACGAGAGTTTTTTCTTCGACAATTTCATCAAATTTCCTGAATAATGATACTGTCTTAAACAAGTGTAAAATTGTTGCGTGGCACGTTACTTGCCGTTCTATCTTTCGAAGTCGTGAAATGAATTGATTTCATCATTTCGGAGTAAGCTTCACTCATTGTTTGTCCTCTCCGTCTCATCATCCGCCTTTGCGTTTCAATCGCGCTGTCAATGTACACTTCTGCTGAGCGCGGCGATGGAGCATTTTTGAAGATGGTAAAAGACGGAACGTCCTCCGCGACTTCGCCAAAGAGATGAGAACTAACACCTATAGTTTTACCGGAATAAATTAATGTTCCAATCGCAGTCTTGCACATATCCGCTATGAAACATCCTACTTTAACGAGTCCCGTGTTGACAAGATCTTTTCCGATTCTCACTTTAATCGTTCCGTAAGTATTTTTCAGGTCGGAGACAGTTGTAAGCGCCCCGAGGTTGGTCCAGCTACCAATAATTGAGTGCCCCAGAAATCCCTCGTGAGGCTTGTTGCTAAAATCCAAAATTATAGATTCTTCAACCTCACCTCCAATCCTGCAATCGTCTCCTACAGAACACCTGCTGAGCTTCGACGATGGATGTATGACTGTTCTCTTCCCCACGAAGGCCGGTCCGGTAATCTTAGTAAAACTACCAATCACAGAGCCATCGTCTATTATTATAGCCCCCTTCGAAGAGTCAAGAACGACAAAATCTTCAACCGCGGCCTGAGGCGAAATCCAGACTTTTCCTCCCAGCAATCTTATGCTAGAGTTCTCCGATTCAGCCGTCATCTCACCGCGATTTTGAAAATCTCTTTCAACAGCTTCTCCGTTAAGGGATAGAAGCTGCCAAGGATACCGGACAATTTCCGAGTTGTACGACTGATTTACATCGCCAATTTCCTTTCGAACGATTCCGCTCCCCCCTTCGATTGTCGATGTTAGAGCCTCATTTTTCAACTGGTCAAAGTGACCTGCTATCGGGTCCCCCTCCTGAGACAGAATAAAATTTGACCCCAGTTCGTCCCCGGCAGTCACTAGAGCTCGTCTGATATCGAGCTTCGGATTGATCGCACTTGAAACCGCATAGCACGGTTCAGGTACATCTTCATTTACTCTAAGAGATGGATGAGCTTCTTTACAGACCTGCTCTAAATATTTTGGGACGATTACATCGCTTGCCTTTCTTCCGAGACCAGTTTCAATTCCTTCAAGGATTGATTTTGAACCGCATAAGAGGTCGAAAACTGGTCTTGTTAGGCTGAAAGGGTAAAAGTTCTCTCTTACTTTTGAGTCAAAAACGATAAGGCGATCGCTTTCAAGCTCGGTCATAATATCTTACCCAATTTTTCCAGGTAGAGATCATAGACACGTCTGTATGATTGCTCGTCGCCGATGTCCAGGAAATCCTTTCCCTTGAAAACGTACGACTGCACGGTTTCGCCGGATTTGATCATGTTTCGCACTACATCGTCAAAGCCGTACATTTTCCCCACTGGAATGTAATTGAAAATCTTTGGCTCAGCCACATAACATCCGATATTGATGAGACCGCTGATCTCGGGCTTTTCTCTCCAAGCTACAACCTTTCCGGTCTTCTCCTGCCTTTCGATGATTCCGTAACGGAGCTTCTCAGAGTAATGCATCAGTCCCATGGTCAAAATCGCTTTTTTCCTCTTGTGAATCCGCAGAATTTGATCGAGATCAAAATCAAAGGTCGAATCGCCGTACAACAAGTAAAAAGTTGATGAAAGAAATTGTTTCGCCGAGAGAATCTGCCCGCTTATTCCTTGAGGGGATTGCGATCTCGCGTACGTTATCCGAACTCCAAACTCAGAGCCGTCCTGGAAATAATCCTCTATCATTCGGCGAAGATAGCTTACGGATAGAACGATGTCTTTGACGTCGTTTTTCTTCAACCAAGAAATCAAGTGCTCCAAAAGTGGTTTGTCAGCAAGAGGCAACATTGGTTTAGGGACGAAGAAGGTGTACGGCTGGAGACGCGTACCCATTCCCCCCGCCAGAATCAATGCCTTCATTATATTCGCCAATTTTGCTCAGGAAAATCACTCTTGAGTTAAAAGCTTTCAAGCTCTCAACTGAGACCGAGAGCTGACTATTTCTTTGAAGCGGAAACCGGGAGCGACGCGATCGTACACTTGAAATCCTTTAGTGTTTCTTTGAGAGTATCAGCGGAATTCCCATAAGATATACTAGTCACAATGATTCCACGCAAGCCAAGAGATCTCAACATGGCAATATCCTCCATTCGCACCAATTTTTGAGTGGGGAATAATACCGGTTTTTTTGCTAGCCCCATGATCAGCTTCAGAGTCGTTACATCGAGCACGTTGAGGTTGGAGCCAAATCCTTGCATAGGAGTAAAAGACGCCACGAAGGCTGCAAATTCTTTGAATTCAGCTATAGCTCTAATCTGCTCCAGGATGTACCCTGGTCCAAGAGAAGCTATCTTGCTAATACGCTCATCCTTCCAAACAAACGTCGGCATATGGTGCGCAAACATGTTTACAAAGGAGAAACCAAGGGCCACGCACCTTTCCCACTCGTCGCTTGTGAGCAGCCGGGCATCCCCCACAGCTAGACCAAAGGGGACTTTTGCACCATCGAGGCACTCTTTTATTGAATCCTCCTCAATTTCCAACCCTCCAAATCTTGCTCCTTGTGCCGGGGATTCATTGAGATGGAGTATAACGGCGTCAGCCCCAGCCTCCTCCGCTGCCCGAGCTAAATCGCTGTTGTTCGAAAAAAGATCAGCTATCAAAAGAAATTTCTTGGGATCTGCGAGGTCGAGAATTTTTTTCGAATCCGCCAATATCAGATCCCCTATTTGATTCGAGGTTCTGTTCTTAGGAATTGGCTAGTGTAAATAAATTAGGGAGTCAAGTACTATTCCAATGAAGAGAAAGAATAGATAAGGACTCGAGAATTTGAAAACCGTCCAAGCTCTCTCCGGCGAAGGATCCTTCAGTAACCAGTAATTCATGGCAAGAACTCCAGCTCCGAGAGCTATCGAGAATCCGAAGTAAACGGGATGAAAGTCAAATGCAGGGAAGACGAGAGGAAGAAGCGAATAGATTATCATCGCGACGGAAGTTAGTCCTATTATTCTGACAGCCGTTTTTTCTGAGACGACGACCGGTAGCATCGGTATTTTTGCCTCCGTGTAATCCTGCTTGAACCTGACCGCCAGAGACCAGATGTGCTCGGGGATCCAAAAGAAAACTAGAAACGCGATGAAGAGTGCCGAAACTAGCGGCAGAAGTGGCTTAGGTGCGGCAAAATAGCCAACAAGTACAGGCATGGCGCCCGAAAACCCTCCAAGGATAATGTTAGAGGCACTTCTTCGCTTCAAGACGTAACTGTAAACAACGGTATAATCCAGAAAGCCAATCGCCATCGCCAAAGTACTGATGGGGCTCAGGAATAACCAGGCTATCGCCAGGCTTATAGCAAGTAGAGCTAGCCCGTACTCTGCGGCATGCTTTGCTTTAATTCTTCCAGTAGGAATTGGACGACTGCGGGTCCTTTTCATGATAGCGTCGATGTCGCGATCGAAATAGCTACCTATGGTATTTGCCGCGGCGGAACCAAGCCAGATTGAAGCCGCAACTAAAGCGAGTCGAATGACAGAAAGATGAATTCCGGCCGATGCGACGTAAGTTGCTGCTCCAGTAAAGACGAGCAACGTAATTACATTGGGCTTTGTAACATAGTAATAGTCCCGCAGCTTTTCCCGGGTTAAAACCGCTTGTAATTCCATATCGCGCACTATTTCCCGGTAAACATTTCTGCGGGGGTCAAATCGAGCACGTTAGAGAAGTTCTTACCCCAGAGTTGAACTCTTCACACAATTATTGAACAAAAAGCTTGTTCTGTTAATAATGGTTATACCGACCAAACATTATTTTTCTTATTAACTGACGGTCGTTCCTAGAAGAGTCTTGCCGAACGACCCTGTTCCATCTTATACAAATGATCTGCGCACTCAGAATCCTCTGCGTATTGCGTTGAAAAAATTACATCGATCATCGACCTGTTGGCAATCTCACGGTAAGCGTTGATGAATTCTGCTTTGTTGTCAATGTTCCCAAACGCTTCATCTACGAGAATCACTTTCGGAGATGCAATTAGAGCAGTTGCGAGAGATACACGTTCTTTCATGCCTAGACTCAGTTTTGAAACCTTTCCGTCGTAACTGATACCAAGATTTTTCTTGACTTCTGTGAGCTCGCCAAGCTCAACACGCCTCTTCCGGAGTTTCGCTCCCCAGAGAAGGTGTTTGTCGACCACCAAATTTGGGAGGCAGGACTCAGGCGTTACCAAGACAACTTTCCTTTTCTCGACACTGACATTGGTTATGGTTTCAGAGCCGATTTTGACATACCCTTCATCGGGTTTGTAAACTCCTGCTACGATGTTTAGGAGGGTTGTTTTCCCGGAGCCATTCTTTCCAACAAGGCATATGAAATTCTCGTCCTTTAGCTCAGAGTCTAAGAAGAAAGAATCAAGTTTCTTCTTTACTTTGAGCTCAATCAAACGACGTACGCCGGAGAAAAGTTAACAACGCTGTAATTCGATACTTTATAGGTACTTCGTTTTTCAGGGCACGAGCAAATATTCGACTGGCGGACGAGCAACGATTGGGCGTTGCATGTTCCTTATTAATTGCTCAAAGCGCCGCTCTTTACTTGACTTCGGTCATCTTGAAATGAACTGGCTCAGAGTTATCTCCTACATTGTTCTGACACTTCTGATAGTCCCGATCTTAGTGCTGTTGTACGAAGGTTTTGGACCTATGAGAACGGCTTCTGGTTACAATGCTGTAGTTCTTAGATCGATTGAGCTTACACTCCTCGGCTCGGCATTAGCGGTGCTTGTGTCGGTGGTACTCTACACACCTCTCGCGTATTACTTCGCAAGAAATGAAAGCACCTTGACTCAGGGCGTCACTGACCTGCCTGCCTCTATACCGCATCCCATCGTGGGAATCGCGCTGCTAATTTTGGTGAGCCCTGTGACACCTCTAGGAAAATTTTTGGTCTCTATTGGCTTCAACTTGTTCGACACCCTGTTGGGGTATGTCATTTGCCTTGTAATCGTATCAGCACCAATTTACATCAAGGCGATGATGCCGTTCTTCGAATCTATGAATAGGTCGGCCGAAAATTACGCTTCGGGTTTTGGTGCGTCGCAGCTGCGAAGATTCGTTTCTGTTGTTCTACCAAATTCAGGGAGAGGAATATTGTCAGCATCTCTTATCTCAATGAGCAGAGGAATGAGCGAGTATGGATCTATCGCGATAATCGCATATGAGCTCTTGAGCCGACCGTTCTATGGAATTAGTCCAATTTCTGTCTACATAGTTACTGAATACCAAAGCGCCAATCTCGCGGCGGCAGTAACAACATCTGCAATTATGATTGCAATATCATTCGCGATTATGATGTTATTTCGATTGGTCCAGAACCCATCGTTGGTTCGGTGGGCATTTAGAAGGTCTTAGCGTCACAGTCTTCCTTGCGATTGGAGGACTCGGGTTGGTCAATTCAAATTGAAAGGCGGCTTATTGAATCGAAGACAATGGAGAATTTTGGAGCTCCGTGCGCGAGGGTTTTCACAGTTGATGGCTGCAAAGAAACTTGGAACAACTAGGGCGAACGTTTCTATGATCGAATGGCGAGCGAGAAAGAAATTGGATAGAGCTAGGCAGGCCATTGAGGTATATGAGACTTTGCAACCTTGCCGAACAGTTTCGGTTGAAAAAGGGACTAAGTTAGCAGAGGTTCCAAAGATAGTTTTGCGACGTGGCAAGTATCGCGCTCGAGTCACAAGTGGCCCTGTGGAAATAGTGTTGATGGTGAAAGCTCTGAAGCCTTCTGTAGTCCGCAAAGGGAGGATCCTTCGAGGACTCGAATTCAAATCGACCCCGATGGGTAAGCTGGAAGTCTCCGGTTAATATGTGCCCGAGTTTTTTACTCTCTGAACTCGAGCAACTCTTGAACCATAAAGAAGCAAAAACTGTATCCAAGACCCCGAATCCATCAACGGAGACAAAGTCCGTTGGGCCGAACTGGTGCCATTTCACACCGGTAAAACAAAATCCAAGAAACAGCGAGTATTCGTGAAAAAGGGCCAGTCAGATGCCAGCGCTCGCCTTAACTTCAGAAAGACACTATACTAAAATTTTCTTATCTCAGGAACTCGCAACGATGTTACGTTGCGCCCTGCTTAAATCAAGCAAATTCACTCCTCTCTTGACGGTTTTTTAGGAAAATGAATCCTAGAGCATTTTTGGGCCAAGGTAGGACAGGGCGAACTGTTTACTCATCGAAAGGTATCGCGAATGTTATTATCGCGCTCGTAGTCGTGATAATTATACTAATCGCGGGTGTGGCTTATTTCGCAATTTCTGCAGGTCATACTGTCACTACCACAGCCACAAAAGTAACCACGAGTGTATTCTCAAATCCGCTTCTATTGTACTCGGCTGATTCACAATATAATGAGTCTGGAGTTCTCGAATCAGCATTTACCGCCCAGACTGGGATCCCAATGGCTACGCCGGTCAGTGCAGGATCAGGAGCTCTAGCAGCAGACATCGCAGCTGGCGATCCTGTAAGCGTGTTCCTTTCAATTTCCCACGGTTCTATCTCATCGGGAGACTTGATGGCAGAGTATCCCGGCTGGGCGATAGCATTCGCTGGCGACCAATTTGACATTGCATACTCCTCCGCGACTACTCACAATTCAGCCGCCTCCGCTGTTTTAGCAGCCTATCAAACCGCAAGCACTACTAATTCAACGACAGCATGGTATGATTTCTTCAATAACCTCACATCAGGCGCAGTGAAAGTTGGAATAGCGAATCCGGTCGAAGATCCCGCAGGGTATAGAGCATGGTTAACATTGGAGCTTGCGGGGATTGCGTACGCAGGCGGGATTAGCAACGAACAATACTTTGTAAACAGGATGATTTCAAACGCGGGCAACGTGTCAGGTGCTAGTGCAGCGGCACTCGTGCCAGCGCTTCAGTCCGGTCAGATCCAGTTTCTCTTCTACTACAAATCCGCAATCGTTTCGGGAGGGCTGAGTCTTGTTCAACTGGCCAACCCCGTCAATCTAGGAGAGGATGCCGACAACACATTCTACGGTCAGGCTAACTACACTCTGCCTACAGAGGTCGAAACGGGGGGCGCGATCACGCTCTGGATTACCGTACCAAAGGACAGTACTGACCCAGTCGATTCGGCGAATTTTGTTGCTTTCGTGATAGTGCATGCTCCTACCCTTCTAGCGGGCTTTGACGAGACGTTCTTGACGCCAGCTCATCTATACAACGATACAGGTTTTACGGTGCCTGCTCCGATAGTTGCTCTCTTGAACAATGGAACCCTAACGGACGAAGGTCCTGTCGGTTCATAACCGATCAGAGTTCACGTTGTAGTGTTCCATAGGTAAGATCAGTCTATCACAAAGTTGGCTTAAGAGTCACAAAACCCTACAGAAAGTTCTAAAATCCACGACCTGATCGTATGTTCGGGCCACTCAACGTGTTAGGGTCAAGCATTCAAGAACGTCTTACAGAAGAATCTGAGTCAAAGTTTCCATCATCGAACACTCGATACGGATCTTTGACTGACAAACAATTTCATGTTCTGAGCTTAAGATTGAGAGGGTTTTCTCAAAGAGAAATTGCGCACGAATTGAAGATGTCGAGGGCGAGCGTTTCAATGATAGAAGGAAGGGCGAGGAAAAAAATAGAGGAAGCGAAGCAGACTCTGAAGATGTACGGCCTGATTCAGACTCAACACACGGTTACTATCAAACCTGGTGTTCGCTTGCTCGAGATTCCAATGCTTGTCCTAAAGGAAGCTGATCGACTCGAAATTCATTTGAGATCGAACATGGTTGAAATTCTGAGGCTTGTGAAGAGTCGGGCAGGCGAATGTCTGTCATCTGACGGAAGGACGAACAAGAAGATTGTGTTAAGTTTCAACGAGAGAGGGAGGCTTTCATTCAAGTCACATGGTAAATGTTAGGGATTGACTCAGCAGTTGCCCCAATTTTCCAACGACGATGGCAGTAGAAGTATCCATAGATGCCAGGCTCGAGCCAGATAATCGAGTCATTGCCGCCTTGCAAGTAGCGGCTAGATTTCGATCGACCGCCCATCGATAAAAGCTCTAGTTATCTTCGACTTGCTCAGACGATTTGCATCGTAGTTATCAAAGACGATCAGATCACAACACCTGCCTACTGCGATCTTACCTGAACCAAAAGTTACCGGTGACTGTAATGAGGCTGTTGAAGTGTAAAGTTGCAGGCCCTCTTGAAGAGAGAGTGATTCTCCAGGAAGAATTGGATTACGAATCGCGGATTCGATCGATGGGAGTGGATTTAGAGTTTCGACGGGAGCATCAGAACCTGCAATCATTGCACTCTTGTGTGACAAAGTTTTGAACGCGTACGCAAACCTCTTCTTTTTGTCCGTGCCGATTCTTTTTTCGATCCAATAATCCGACTTGGCAAACATTGGTTGAACGCACAATATGGGAACGCCCAGCTTGCGAACCAGGGCACTAGAAAGCACAGACACGTGCTCTATTCTAAAATTGTCTTTTCTCCCTATGCCTGCTAATAGAAAGCACCGTATCACCTGTTCAATTGCTCTGTCGCCAATCGCGTGTACTGCCAAAATGAGATGTATTGCCTTCACTCGCTGTGCGACAGAAATTATCTCACTGTCTTTATAGTTGAGAATCCCGGAGTTGTTGGGGTCGTCGTTGTAAGGATAATTTAATGCGGCGGTCCTTGCACCTAGGGATCCATCGGTGTAGAGCTTGAATCCAATCGCTTTAAACCGTTTGCCAATCAGGAACATTCGTCTTCTTTGCGCTTTCATATTCGAGATGGTGGGAAGCGCCTCTATAGGCAAAAGGAGGGATGTCTTCAAAATCAATTTTTCTTCTCTGTCCAGCTCTCTTATGGCGCGAATTTCGTTGCGCCAGTTTTCCGACAAGATGCAGTGGACGCCTATTATGCCATAACTCAGTGCCTTATCTTGGGCGACACAAAATTCATTTTTCAA
>JASHSF010000291.1 GCA_030036955.1 Nitrososphaerales archaeon | reverse complement strand
CAGTCGGAATATGAAATTCATCAGGGTGCACTCAAGAGACTAATTCTGATCAATTGACGGAACGTCCTTTATCGCCCTGACTCCAGGGCCACAGGAGTTTATGTCACTCTTTTGATTCGTAGATTATTTTGCTGTTGCGGACCGTGCGAGGTGTAGTAGCTATTACCGATCTTTGTTGAGTATGTTGTACCCATGTTAGAGTTTGATGCGCGGTATGCAAATTGGCGAGAACCTTCGAAATCTATTACCATATTCAAGCTCTTATTGAGGCAGATCGACTTTTAGATCAAACCTCTCCAAGAGTTTCTGCATGCGCGGGTCTTTCCTCGCTTTTTCGTAAAGAGGCGAATTCACGAGGTTCCCCAGAGGAACTGCGTGCTCGTCCATTGCGAGATTCATGCATTCGAAGAACTTGTCCATGTCTCCGAGCGCATTATAGATTCCACCAAGGAACCAGGGTTGAATCGTATCTTTCGGGGAATTTTTTTCGAGCCGAGAAACAATTTCTAGTGCCTTCTCCTTTTCACCTGCGTAAGCTGCAATCAAACTCTCAAGATTTGACACTACCAGCTGGTCGCCACCGGCGAGACGAAATTTTTCTAGAAATTCTCTTGCCTTCAAGAAATCGTGTTTTGTACTGTAATACGCAGTAAGACTTGCATAAACCATCTGTGGGAACAAGTGTTCTACGTCGCTAAGAAGTTTTAGGGCATCCGCTTCTCTTCCTGCCTCGAAATACATTTCGTCTAGCATTCCGACAAACTCTTCCTTAAGGGGATCCAGCTTGTGAGCCGTTTCGTAAAGTTTGGTTGCTTCCTTCAAATGCCCCTTAATCCACTCTAGATGTCCGAGAGCGTCGTAGGCATCGGCAAGACTCGGATTCAGTTCAACTGCCTTCTTCGCCTCCTCTTCCGCCGGACCAAACTCGTCTAAGGCGAAATGCACGTGTGCCATGGTAGCATGAGCCTCAGCTAGATACGGGTCAAGCTCCAGAGCTTTCTTGGCATCGGCTTCCGCCTTCCTCACAGATTCTAGCCACGGCTCATGACCAAAATACGAGAGTGACTGGTAACTCTGGGCTCTTCCAACGTAAGCTCTGGCGAAATTGGGATCTTCTTCTATTGCTCTCCGGAAGAGCTCGAGAGCCTGCCTCACCGAAGATTCGCTTTCGCCGTAGAGAAGATTGCGCGCACGCAAAAAGTAAGTGTAGGCGGTGACGTTTTGCGTTTCTTCTTTCTCCCACGAGGCTTGAATCTGTTTTTGCGTCGTTCCAGAGAAATTTGAAGAGAACGACTCCGATACTTTTGTAGCGATGTCACTCTGTATTTCGAAAATGTCATCGAGGTTTCTGTCGTAGGTCGAAGACCAGATGTGCTCCTCGTTAACGCCGTTTACCGCCTGGACCGAAACTCGGATCTTGTTTCCAGCTTTTCTCACGCTTCCTTCCACAATTGTACCGACTCCGAGTTCGCGAGCTATGTCGCGCACTTTCTTCTCCCTAACGTTCTTGTAATTCATGGCAGATGTTCGTGCAATCACTCTGAGATCCTTTGTTTGCGATAGTCGCGAAATCAGCTCCTCGGTCAAACCGTCAGCGAAAAATTCATCTGATTTTTCAGAGCCAATGTTTACAAAGGGAAGCACAGCTATACGATTCTTCGGCTGACCCTCTTCGCTCTCCTTGCGGTATTCCAATGAAGACGTAATATCCCAGGGCATCTCAACTTTGAAAACTTCAACTTCGTTTTTGACGTTCTTCATCTGTTGAACTCCCAAGCTCTCGAATTTCAGGTCGTGCATCTTGCCGCGTACGCTATCATATACCTGCCTCGAAATGCAAATGCCGCCGGGTTCTGAAAGTTTCTCGATCCGAGAGCCTACGTTTACCGCGTCGCCATACACATCGTCATTAGAGTGAATAACATCCCCGAGATGGATCCCGATGCGGAGCGTGATTTTCTCGCTGCGCCTTCGGGCCGAGTTAAAATTGTAGAGGGCTTCTTGGATGTCGTAAGCGCACTGCGTCGCTTCGACCGCGCTGCCAAACTCTACGAGGAAAGCGTCGCCTATCGTTTTCACTTCCTTGCCATTGTGAGCTATAATGATCGGTCGCACGATTCTGCGATGCTGATCGAGCAGCTTGAACGCTAGGTCTTCATCGCTTCCGGTGAGCGAAGTATACCCAACAATGTCCGTGAACATTATTGCGGCGAGGTGAACTTGTTCTCGTTCCAAGAGGGGATCTCTTTAGAATGAAACTAATGATTAACGAAAATAAATTGCTTTAGGACTCAAAAAGAAATTCTTGAATTCGAACTTGGATTTTTCACGACGTTGGGATATGATATCGATGAATAGTCTAGTCCTCAAATTTGAGGTTTCGGGAACGTACTCTCTGGCATCAAGTCAGGAAACTAAGCTCTCCTGACATTTTACTGAGCTTGATTCTAAAGTTACGAGGCAAAAAGAATAAGAAATTGTCAACGCTAGATGAACAGTATCCAAAGAGGGAAGTCTTTACAAATGAAGCGACGTGAAGAAAGCCGTCCAGATTGTTATCAAATATGTCAAGGTAGAGACAATCAAGGAAAAAAAGAAGCTCGTTTTGAGCTTCGAAGGAACAGAAAAGAAATTAGCTCTCAATAGTACTAACGCGAGACAGCTCGAAGAAGCTCACGGCTCTGACTGCAAGAAATGGGTTAAAGCCACGATCACGCTCGCAGCTGTTCCGACTACTTTCAACGGAGAGCAGGTTAAGGGACTGAGGATTCTCTAGCAAGGGAGAATCTTGTCCTTTTTCTTTACATTCGAATTATTGAGCTCGTAGAGCACCGGATATTGACTGTCCATTTTGAAAATCCAGAACATACGTGTAATAGCTTTCGTCAGTCATACTCATGCTTACGTGGCAAGTAAGAACTGACTCTCCATTCGGAATGTTCGAATTCGAAGCAATGCAGCTTGATTCGCCCAAGGTTGTAGACCCGTTGCCCGGGGTAACTTCGATAGATCTGACCGTCGTTTGTTCTCCTTGGTTGTTCAAATGGAATGCCATTGTGTCGTTTGATGAGTAGAGATTTATCGAGGGCGCAGTAATCGAGCTTACGTTCGAGCAGCATGCTGATGGAGTAAATAAATAAGCCAAGAATCCGAAAACCGCGAAGATTATTGCTATCAACACAATTGCAATGATTAAACCTAGATTCTTCAATAGTAGAGCTCTTGGGACTATTGCGGTAATCAGCTCGATATACATTATCAGAACTCTGAATCTGGATTGTGAGTGAGTTGAAATTTCGGAGGAGGAGGAGGATAAAATATGGGGTCGGCCGGATTTGGACCGGCGATCACGAGCGCTCTCTTCATATAATTCAACCCGAGGCTCGCATGTTGACCATGCTACACCACGACCCCAAGAAGAAAGTTTGTGGCTCTTTTGAGGAGATAAAACGATCTCTTTGGATGCAATAAAGGCTTCGAAGTATTCGAGCCTTTTGAATGGATTGCAAATTAGGAAGCAGGTTTCTTGTAAGCGACTGTGAAACCGTCCCTGAGCGGAATGATTGAAGCCTCCAACCGTTTGTCAGAAAAAACCATAGAGTTGAACTTTCTGATCGTGGTCGTTTCGGGACCGTTATCGCTTGGAA
>JASHSF010000290.1 GCA_030036955.1 Nitrososphaerales archaeon | reverse complement strand
CGTTGTTCGGAAAGCGAATAAGCCTGAGAGTCCCGTCCCCGGTACACTTTCCCACCGGTGTGATTCCTAAACAATATTCTACTTCTACCAAGCATATGAAGAACGACGATGACATGATCTACACGACAAACAGGCTCAAGAATGCTCTTGAGTTGCTTCAAAGGTCCAAACTAACAGCTAAAGACAAGAAAACAGTTCTTGGCTTCATTGAAAACCTAAAGGCCCGTCGAGTGAGCGTCGGTCGACTCGCTAGATACGTTTACCATCTACGAACTATTGGGGAGAACCTTGGCACTCGTCTCGGGTTTGTGCTGAAAGTCGTTTATTGGTACTGTTTCAATCCGTGGAAACTCATCAGTAATCTTTCAAGTGCATTATTTTTCCTTCCTTCCGTGAAACCTTAGAGATCATCTTTTCGTCTGCAGTGTACAGCTCTTTGTCGAATGCCTTGCTTAAGGCTATATACGAAGAGTCATAGATAGTAAGCCCGTATCTCACTGAGCTTCTAATTGACTCTTCCGCAAGCTCGCCCAATATTGGATGAAGCCCAATTCTGAATCTTGCTAGCGAGCTCGCCGCTTTTTCGATCTCTCTTTCACCGAGCTTTTGATTGTAACGCAGTGCATTGAGAACTTCAAAAGGCATCAGCTGCGTTGACCAAATGTCAACTTTTCCCCCTGTGTAGTCGCTAAGTATCTTCAGCGCGAACCTTGTGTACTCTTCTTCGACAAACCATTTTGTGACAACGGAGGCGTCCGCGACTATTACCTTCTGCGGGCCTCTCTCCATTTTCTGATCTCCGCCGCAGAGTCCCAACCTTCCGGTACAGGCTTTCGGATAGATTCTGCAATCTTGGACGCTTCGCGCAGCTCTTTGAGATCCAAATGCCGATCTTTCAATTCTTCCTCTTCCAGTCGGCTCTCAATGGCACTGCGGATCGTTTGGCTCCAATTAATGTTTGAAAAACGCTGCATTCGTTCCTTAATCTTCTTGTCGACCTTCACGCTCACAACTTCCAAAAGAAATAATCTGAATAGTAATACATTGTCGGTAATTTAAAAATTACTCACAAAGAAATCTCCTACATTGAAGCCTATCAGCAATTTGAGATAACTCTATCATGCAGTGAATAGACCTCCAAACTATCTGGTTTCCAAAATTATTTTGTCGCCTATGTAGGTGCGAATTTATCAACTGTAAGAGATCATATTGTAAAATATCGCGTACTCGAATGGGTTGTATGTTAGATTTTGCAGATAGGGTTGTGCGAAGAAATAGTTATCATTGTTTGGAAGCTGTATGATTGTCGCAAGCTGCGTGAATATATCGTATGCTTGCTCGGTCTGTTCCAACTGAAGAGTGGAGTTTGTTTCGAAGGGAATCTCAGTAAGCAGTTTGTTGAGGGTCGTGTTGTCGACCCAGTTGGCTTCATGGGAAATTGATGTGCCCAAGTCGAAGAATTGCTGATAGATCGGGTCTGCCCAATCAGCGCACCAGCCTAGAGCTGCTATTGGCGGACCGTAAGCTGGCCCGCCGACCATCTGATATTGTGCCAAGGTCAGCCCGGTAGGGGTCAGGCTCAAGCCGATGTCGCCCAAGCCGCTGTTGATGACATCGAACTCGGTCTCTAACGATGGCGTCAATGGGAGTATGTATGCGGAGACGATTGTGCTGAAGAGCTTTCCAGACGTTTCACCTACACTCGTTCCATTAGGTAGCTTCACGTAGAAGCCATCCGCATTTCCAGCGGCTGCAATCTCTTGCGTAGCAAGAGTGATGTTGTACGAGTAGAGTGGTATGTTTGATGGGTTATCCAATGGCCCCCATCCGGGTGGTACTGGCGGTAAGAAAAGCTGGCCGAGTGTCAGAATTGAGCCGTTCGACGGATTTGTAGTTGAATACAGATCGTTCAGGATTGCGGTGTAATTTACTGCGTGGACGAGAGCTTGTCTGACGTTAGAGTAATTTACAGGTGAATAGCCAAACGAAGAGTATTCAGTGTACTGGGTGTCGATACCAAGGGCTAAATCGCAAAGCGGGAGACCCTCGTTGTGGAATATCTGATTGAAGCTGACTTGCGGATAGTTCGAATGATACACACTGAACGCTTGATCCAATTGTCCCACCTGCGGAGAGATTATTTGAGCTACGTTCGAAGCAAAGTCCGCTGATGTGTCATTCGGAAAAGTTCCAAACTTCATGATTACAGTTGGGATTGAGGCGGGTTCTAGTACCGGACTGAGTCCGCTGACGTTATCTGCCCAGTAGTTTGGATTGGCATTGAGAACCAGCTGGGTGTTTCCAAGTACGCGGGTCCCGTACATGTAAGGTCCGCTTCCTGGCATGCCGTTAACGTCGACGTAAGTGCTGTCAGTATTGTTCCACTGTTCAACGCCTGCGCTATTGAGCGGCTGACAGGGATCTCCTCCGCATGCAGTCTTGCTGTCGAGGAATAAAGGATCAACAAACGCGCCCCACTGCGGGGGCAGGACCAGCAAGAAGTCCTTGTACGGCTGTATTAGATTAATCTGGAAAGTATAATTCGACAGAGCGACGTACGCTTGATCAGGATAGGACATTATCTTTACCTGGGTCTCGTTGTTGTAGTTGAAATTGCTCATCATTTGATTCAGCGCCGTAACCAAGGAATTCTCGTTTGCCGGTACTCCGACGCTTTCGAGCGCTTCTCTCAATCCGTGGGGCATTAGATTGCCTGCCGAGCTCAAATCCGTCGTAACGTTGAAGGTGAGACCCTCATAGTTGGAAAATCCTACCCCGTCGGGATTGTTCGCGTACAGTTCGCGCACAAAGCTGAACCACGCAACGTATGCATTGATCGGGTCTTTGTTTGAGAACCAAGTATTGAGTCTCATCGTAAACGTGTAGTTCTCATAGTTGCTGCTCACGTTCCAGCTTGATGCCAAAGCGGGAACTACTTCAGATGAATTCGTCGGATTGTACTGGACTAAGCCTTGGAACACATTTGCAAAATAACCATCGGTCATGAAAAATCCCTTCGCGGGATCGAGAGAATCGTAAGCAGCCTCTGGCGACTCGTCGATTAGCTCGCTCCGATTTGAGGGTGATATTGAAGTCGTTAGAGAGGAAGAAGTCGAAGTACTCGTACTAGTGGACGTTGATGTAGAGGTCGAAGTGCTTGTGGATGAAGTTGGCTTCAGTGTCCCGAAATAAAACGCGATGTACCCGCCAGACACGATTACGATAATGACAATTGCGATAATGCCGATCTTGAGTGCCCTGCTAATCGCGCCTTTGAGACTAGAACGGCCGGTAAACACAGATCTGCGGAAGGGGCGTTTAGTTCTTAATACATTGTCACCATTTAACAGCACTCGACGCCATCAGTTAGCGACGGCAGGAACTGTTAATGTAACGCTTTCCCTTGGTCAACATTCGTTCGCACTGAAAGGCAAGCATAGCGACAATTTCACTTTTTTCACAAATTATGTCACGGTACATAAACGGAAGGGATATACATCTGTCCCCGGTACACTTCCCCACCGAACCATATCGCACTCCTTGTATTTTTGGAATGAACAACGACTCAAAGGAACGATTTTCTTTCCAAAATTGCAGAAATCATCAAGGCTTATTGCTGCTCTACATGGGTCATGATGTATGGTGCAAGTGCGTTCATCAACTTGGTTTCCGCCTTTTTCCGATGATCTTGGAAGGTTGTTCTCGGAACGTTTAGAGCACTCGCGATTTTTCCAGTAGATGTGTGACGGGGCAGCTCGTAGTAACCATATCTCATAGACGTTGCAAGAGCAGTTACCTGTTTGGAAGTCAGGTCGGAGATCGGGTTTATGAGAGGCATGATAGAGGATAGTCCAGATATTTCGAAATCAATCCGCCTTTCTTTTTCAATTCTCGCATTCCCTGCGGTACGTAGGCTTTTCAAAAGTCGTGTCGAAGCTCCTTTCTCAAACGCCAAAATGTGCAAGTACTCTCGTCCGGCAGAAATGAACATCGGGAAAACGAGAAAGCATCCGCATTTTGCTACCATGCTGACAGAAGATCCCTTGCTGTCATGGTCGAACATCACGAGGGCAGACAGTTCGCCTTTTTGATTGACCTTCTTTTGCAGGATCGCAAAATCCTTGTCCCGTGCAAGCTTCCTGAGTTCCATGTTTATCGGAGAAAAGTCATCGGGTTTTTTCGACTTTATTTCAAGGAACCCTCTCTGAACATTATCCCAAAATTGAAAGTCTGCGGAAGGATACTTGGATGAAAGATCGCTTATCGTGCAGTGATGATCAAATTGTATGGATAGGTCGTACATTTCCATTCAATTGGATCTTCGTCTCCTATTAAGACTGAGGCGTCAATTGACGGTTAAAGGTATATTCAATTCACTGTTGCCATATCGTAATTCGCTGTGGTCTCATTGAAAAGAAAAATTTTGGTGTCTAGTCTACTCGTACTTGTCTTTGCACTTTCTCTGGTCGCGCCGCAGACGGCTTTTGCGAAATCACAATCACCGCAAGTCTACTTTGTCGCCTCATCCCCTGCGGCGAGCGGGCACAGTGGCGGCTCGTGCAGCTCACCTAGCTTTAGCACGATCCAGCCCGCCGTCTCAGCCGCATCTCCATCGTCGATAATCTTCGTCTGTCCTGGAACCTACCAAGAGCAGCTAACCATAGGCAAATCGCTTACACTCATCGGTTCAGGTCCGTCAGAAACAACAATCCTCGCACCTTCCAGTCTGACAGCCGACAGCTTCGGTCTCCAAAACATCGTGGAAATCACTGGACCTGCGACGCAAGTTACTCTAACCGGCTTTACCATCTCTGGTCCCGGCCCGGCTGGAGTCGTGTGTTCGATCGTTTTTGCCATCTTCGTAAGCGAGGGTGCGACAGCGAACATTGTCGGTAATTCTATAGCTCATATCGAAGATAATCCCATTTCAGACTGCAACACTGTGGGATTTGGAGACGCTGGAATCGGAGTTGGATGGATCAACCCAAGTACTGGCGCAAGCTTAACCAACGGCCACGCGACAATTGCTCTAAACTCCATATACGACGATCAAGGCAACGGCCTCAACATTTTGGGTGCGGGTTCGACCGCAACGATCGTAGGAAACACTTTAACCGGGATCGGCTCTGAGGCATTGAGCTACCAGAACGGCATGGAGGTTGACACTTTTCCGCCGTATTCCACAAGTCCTGCAGTAGCGACTGTCTCTTGGAACACTGTCACTGGCTACGATTGCTCAGTAGGCACAAACATCGGGACCCCGGCCGCCCCATACCTGTGCGGAGGTGACTTGGAGACCCAGGAACAAGATTTGGGAATCATCGTCTTTGGTCCTAGCACCGGGACGGTTGTCTCCAACAACAACGTCTACGGCAACGATGCTGGATTAGGTGGGAGTTCAGTGGGACCTGCCTTGGCTTCTGGAGTAACCTACTCTCAAAACAATGTCTACAACAACCGCTACGACAACTTGTTCTATTACGGTGCAACTAACAACAAGATTGTCCAAAACAACGTCTTTGTTTCAAACCCAGCAGCTTCCGGTGCTCCATGCCAGTCGGGTGACACCTGTTATCCTTACAGCTACACGCTTGGCATTGACCTGATGGGAGGCTCTACGAACAATCTAATCTCCAATAACAGGGTAACCGTAACGGCAGACTCTTACGCGATTCTTTTGGACTCGCTGAGTTCAGGCAATTTAGTAACACACAACACACTAAGCGCGGACAATGGTGCAATAACTGGCAACGCCGCAGTCAAAGACCTCGGAACGGACACAGTTGTTGGCAATTACTAGACAGCCCAATCAATTAGGTCCCCATTCCACTTAAGGAAAGCCCGCAATTGTACCAAGACTTGCTACTTGCGGCGAAGTGGTTG
>JASHSF010000289.1 GCA_030036955.1 Nitrososphaerales archaeon | reverse complement strand
GACAGGAAGAGCCGTTTTAACCCTATCCCGCCACTTGAAGAGCTTCGCCCATCGGGAGCTCTAATACGACAGTGCGACTAGCTCAGGAACAAGGTTTGCGACGTTCGGCGTTCCCCAACCACTCGCATCGTCCCAACCGGGATGCGCGTAGAAGCCGACGTTGTCGGGAGAAGATGCGACTATGTTGTTGCCCACAGTGATGTCGTGGAAGTCCCTTTGATAGAGAAATGGATTTTCTCCGATAGCATATAACGCAGGGTTGATGAAACCGATTGTCCCCTTGTGTTGCATTCCAGCTAATTGATCTGCGAGAGCAGCGATAGCGGCCCACTGGGGTGAACCTGCGCTAGTTCCTCCGATGATGTAGAACAAGCCGCCGATGACACCGAGTACTCCGCCGCTAACTGCTGCATTGTAGGATACATCTGGAGTCGTTCTCGAGGTTAATCCCAGACCGTACTGGTAGAACGGTACTCCAAAGATCAAGCTTGGAGCTCCACCTGTCGCAGCGTCGATGAATGGCTCATTCCAGACTTGCTCTCCACCATATCCGACGGGTATGCAACTTGCAGTCGAAGTCGGAGTCTCTGTATTGAGTTGACATGAAGGAGTGTTGAGGAATTTTACGAGACCCGTGCTACAGGTAAATCCACTGCACGAAGGAATTGCGCCTACGTAGTAGGGATTGCCCATGGTTCCACCCACGGCTGTGACCCACGGCGAAGACGAGGGCCAACTTGGATTCGCGCTAGTAAACTCGCAAGTAGTAGCCGTCGGATATGGACAGAGACCTGAGTTGTCGGCCCCATAGTCTCCTGCGGAGGCGAATACAGTAGTACCTTCGAAAGCTGCCTGTTTGTACGAGGCTTCACCAACTGTTAATAGTTCGTGAACATACGCCGAACCACATGGCACGAAGGGAACTTCTCCGAGAGTACATGTGCCATCGATGATATCTAGCTCCGGATCGCCAAAACTCTGTGAGATGATGCTGTGGGGGAACATGTTTACAGCCGCCTGCACCGCCATTTGAATGACTAGATCATCGCTCGAACTTGCCACCATTAGGACAATGTGGGCGCCTGGTGCCATCGCATGTGAATATTGAGTGTCGAGAGCTATTTCGCCAGTCCATCCGTTTGGCTCGAAAGTGGGACATGGGCCTACCTTATCTGAAGAACCGGCTTGACAGACAATCTGGATCGTCGTCGGCGGAAGATTGAACGTGCTGTCGAAGGTGTTCAAATCGCTTTGGACCGTCGGGCTACCGTACGCGTCGACTATGACGATTGTTTGGCCAGCGCCACTGAGATAGCTCGGATAATTGTATGCTGTCTTGAGATCTTGCGGTGTGTAACACATTAAATCAAAAGGACTCGCTGCTGTACCTACATTGCAATACGGACTAGGTTGCGGACTAGCGATATTTCTGCCATAGAAAACAGTAGTGAGATTGAAGGTTGCGCCTCCGCTCAAGTTGGTGCTGCGAGTGTTGTTTGCAGCTGCTGCGACGAGACTCAAGGAACTCATTAGAAGGACAACGAAAAGGAACAGTGCAATTAACGCCGACTGCTTGTTTTGCATGTTTTTCGCAAAAGGGAAGCGACTATATAAGTTGGCCTCTAATTATCACGATTAATTAAGCTGACCTGATTTCGGCTATATTTCAGTTAGGTTTCTTCAGGAGCCTTTTTTGAGAAGCGAGTTGAAACCATGGGATCGAGCGCCGGGAGTGGACATTAAAACGCTCGGTTTCAAATCCTATTCCTGGTAGTCCTCGGTCATTGCACTTTTCTTAAAGCGAATTCTCGATCAACGCCAACAAACGAGATCCCGAAGAATTCGTTCAATTCAAAGTTCCTAATCCTTGGAGGAATAATTCCAAAAAGGAACAATCACTCTAATATCGTAACCAAATTACTAAATTATTATACGAGGATGAAAAGAAGTAAGCACATGAGCGGAGTAGTCGAGAACTGTAGCAGATCAGTTTCAACTAAGTTTTCCCATTGCTTCCCTTGACAACCCATCGGAAACTGAACCTACCATGAACCTCAAAGATATTGAAACTCCGGCGCTGATCCTTGATCTCGACTTGATGGAAAAAAACATCCGGAAAATGTCCGACTACTTTCGGCCGAGGAAAGCAAAACTCCGCCCGCACATAAAAAATCACAAGACCCCAATTATCGCATTAAAAGAAATAGAAGCAGGAGCTGTCGGAGTCGCTGTCGCAAAGTTAGAAGAAGCTGAAGTCATGGCTTATTCGGGTGTGAGAGATATACTGATCATGAATCAGATAGTAACCGAACAGAAGATCGAAAGATTGCTCGGCCTTTCCAAGCATGCAGATGTCGTTGTCGCTGTTGACAATGTTGAAAACGTCGCAAAACTATCAAGCATGGCAGGAACTCACGGGGTCAAGCTTGGCGTCGTAATCGAGGTTGATATCGGGCACCATCGTGCCGGTGTACATCCAGGGTCAGAAGCGCTAGCACTCGCTCAAAAAATAATTTCCGCGGGAAACCTCAAGTTCAGGGGTCTCGGCGGGTACCAAGGTCACGTTAGTCTGATAGTTGATCCCCAAGAAAGAAAAATCGAGGACGCGAAAGCGTGCGAGAAGCTGGTCTCAACGAAAGACCTGATCGAAGAAAAAGGAATATCGGTTGAGGTTGTGAGTGCTGGAGGAACAGGGACTTACGACTATACGGGGAACTACCGGGGTATCACCGAGGTTCAGGCTGGTTCTTATGTAACGATGGATGTAGCTTACCGAAACTGCGGAATAAATTTTGATTGTGCCCTGAGTATCCTCTCAACGGTAAGTAGTGTGCCCTCCGAAGATCGTGCGATACTTGACTCGGGTCTCAAATCAGTTTCGACGGATCAGGGGTTCCCGGAGATCAAGGGTGTAGAGGGGATCGAAGTAGAAAAACTTTCGGCGGAACACATGCATCTCAAATTAATTGGAACAAATCACACGTGCTTAAAACTCGGGGATAAGGTCGAGGTGTACCCGAGCGACACGGACACTACGGTCAACCTGCACAGTCAGTTTTATGGAGTCAGAGACGGCGAGGTAGAGGTAGTGTGGCCGATCTTGGCGCGGGGAAAGTCCAGATAATACCGCGCAATCAAACAAAGGTCATAGTGTTGAACATGGGCGCGAGATCTTGGCCGCTCCAAACCTGATCCACGTAAAAGTTTTGGACCACACTCTTCTGCCAAACAAGTGAGCCGTCTACATACCATAATCTGTTAATTCCCAGCCACGCGTAAGGCGCGTCGTTATAGATCTGGGCTTGAGCAGGGGTGCAGAGCGCCTGAATCTGAGTTATATTTGATGTGCTGGTGAATTCGTTTACACAAGCTTGTACTGTCGGGTTTGAGTAGATGGCATAGTTTCCTAGAAACGATTGGTTGCTGACAAATGAAACCCAATAATCCGCCGGGGTAAGGGTTGCAGGCGCCCAGTCACCCGTTCCCAGTAGGGAAAGCGGTGCGATCTGGTTCGCATTTTGAACTTCAGTCGGGTAGTACCCATAAGGTGCTTGCTGGTTGCTAACCGAGGTCGCGACGATCTGAACAGTTATTCCTATCTGAGCAAGATCTCCTTGGACTATTGTCGCGATGGCAATGCAGAAAGAGCATCCGGAGATTGTGCTAAAGTCAAGCGTTGGGGGGCTCGTGATCTTGGATTCAGAAAGGTACTGTTGAGCTAGTGTCAGGTTGTAACTGTAAGGTGTCAGATTCCCGAGATCATAGAATTGGTTCCAAGCTGGATATTCTGGACCCACCATCGGAGCAGCTTGACCGTAGAACACGGTACTCGTAATGTCGGAGTAGTTTATCGCATGCACGATTGCTTGGCGAAAGTCGGTATTGTTAGTCGGAAAGATTTGAGTGTTCAGCGCGACGGCCGTCGTGAGCGCACCCCAAGGGGGAAGAGTGAAGTACGAATACTCGTTTAGATTCGCCTGCACAAGGTTCCAATCCTGCGATTCAATCCCGACAACCTGGGCAGCTCCGGTCGAGAGGTCGGTATATCGTACAAGGTCGTCCGGCACGTTTTTGACGATGACTGTTTTTGCGTGCCCAGGATCAAACATTGGTTGGGCGGCAATCTGGGCTGGGGAAAGGCTGTCGCCCCAATACGACGGATTTTGAACAAACTCCACGTAAGCATCTTCGGAAACCGTTGTTACTTCATAGGGTCCCGTGCCTGGAATTGGGTGTTGATTGAAGTAAGAGTTCATTGAAGTGGGAGTGCCAAACCCGCCGTGGTCCATCAACCATTGGCTATCGAAGATAAGCCCTTCAAATGCGACGAGCGTACCTGGGAAGTACAGAAATGGAGCGGATAGTTGAAAGACGATCTGGCCCGGACTAGTCACATAGATGGGCCACGAGCTGTTCATCATTATATTGAGAGCCTGTTGCGACGGGTGGATCAAACCACTCTCGTTGATTAGAGCGATCGTCGCTGGACCAAAATTCGCTGTACTCATATTAAACAGAGTGTACGATTCTAGCCAAGATGAACTGTTACCCGAGAGGTAATAAAATCCATACATTTCCATCCAGACCTGGTATGAATTTAGAGGGTCTCCATTGGAAAATGTGACGTTCGGTCGAATAGTGAATGTGTAAGTTTCGCCATTAGCCGAAATGTTCCAGCCTGAAGCAAGGCCCGGCATATACTGTATTGTTCCATCTTGATATTCTGCATTCAAGTTCACTGCAACCAGTGGTTGGTAAACGGTATCCTCAAGCCAGTTCGGCCAGGGGGACTCTGAAAGGGCATAAAGCTGGTTAAGATCGCCGGGGGTCGGCCAGTACACGTCATCTATGGTGAGAGTATTTCGAAAGACTCCGCTCGAAGAAGAGGTAGTTCCAGAAGAGGTTGAAGAAGAAGTTGAAGAAGAAGTGCTCGAAGAAGTGGAAGAGCTAGCACTCGTAGTTGTAGTTGTTTTGCTTGCTGTAAACTGGATATACGCTCCCACGGACGCGGCGGCGATCACGATTACTACGATCGTAATTACAACCGCGATCATTCTGCTTATCGCAATTCTATTCTTCTTTACGATCAACACAGTAAATGGAGTTCGATAGTGCCCCTATTTACAGAGTTCTATTGAGGAAACAAGAGCGGAATTTTCTCTTCTATTCTTTCTTAAAATAGGGAAGAACCTTCTCTCCGATCATCTTGATCCGGTCGGGAAAGGAGTTCGTTGCAACAGCGATATGAGTTGTTCCAATATTGGAATAGCTCTCAATTGCTTTGATTAAATCATCCGAGGTGGCGCAGAACAATTTTGCTGATGATATCGCATCGTTGCTCATGCCGCGTCCAATATCCTCGATCTTCCTCGGGTCCAAGACGCCAACAGATCTAGGGTCAGCAGACCCCGCCTCCCCGTTTTTCTTCAACGTTTTCAAACCCTCCTCTTTTGGCCCGAAATAAACATCGAGCAGTACCATCTTCTCGCATCTCTTCGGATCTTTTCCTGTTTTTTTTACGCCAGATTCAAACGCCGGAAATATGACATTTGCGCATCTCTCTGGAGAACCCATGGTTACAAGGTGATCGCCATAAGCTCCAGCTGACGAGGCGGCCTTTGGTCCAAGAGCCGAGAAGTAAACAGAAATTCTAGTCATTGGTCGAGTGTAAAGGTACACGTCTTTCATTGGAAAATATTTGCCATCAAAATCGAAGTAGTTCTCTTCCACCCACATCCGCCGCATCAAACTGACGGCTTCATTCAATCTTTCTATCCTTTCCCTCCAGCTGGGCCAGCCACTTGCAAAGAACCTCGCTTCATTGATCGCCTCTCCAGACCCAACACCGAGAAGAAACCTTCCAGGGTACATGTTGTCAATTGTCGCAGTCGCTTGAGCAACTATTGCCGGGTGGAATCTACCGCCAATTGGACAGGTGACATCCGGGCCCACGCATATTCTTTTTGTTCTGTCCAAGGCAATCGGCATTACTGACCAGACGAACGACGACCGCTGCCCGCCATGAAACCAAGGAAGGAAGTGATCACCGAACCAAATTGTATCGAAACCGTACCGATCTGCAGTAACAGCGCATTCAACGAATGTCTGCGGGTCGTTGAAATTTTCACCGACATCCACGCTGATCTTAAGAGATTCCAAAAAGATTTGATCGAATTTCTCTGAGCCGATCTTTTCATATAAAATGATCTTGCCGCGATCTTTGATCCGTGAAAACTATTTAGTCGAAAGGCTCCCTCCGTTTGACACATAGAGAGTAAGCAAAGATGCAAGTGATCGACGGGACAGAGGCCAAAAATTTACACTTCAAGTGGTCAAGAAATAACAAACCCGTAGCCGCCGCGAAGGATGGCGAGATAATTACTGTCATAATTCCGGATTCCTCAACAATGCAGGTGAAGGAAAACTGGACCGCGCAGGATCTCAAGAAAATGGACATGTCTTTGCTCGATGCTGCCGTAGGTCCCGTTTTTGTCGAAGGGGCTCATTGTGGCCAGGTTCTTCGAGTCGATATTCTCGATATTCAGGTTGGAACTTGGGGCTGGTCTTCGTCTGAGAAAAATGCGCCTCTTATTCGAGGGAGGTTTGAAGATAACCTCGTAATATGGACGCTTAAGGATAACGTAGCTGAATCTAAATCAAGTTTCTTGAAGGGCACAAAACTTCCTTTGAGTCCCTTCCTCGGAGTTATGGGGGTCGCACCCAAGGAGGGAGAATACTCGACCTACCCACCAGACTATTTTGGAGGAAACATGGACAACAAGCTACTTACTGCAGGATCTTCTCTTTACCTGCCTATCGGGACAGAAGGGGCACTGCTTTCGGTAGGCGATCCTCATGCAATCCAAGGAGATGGGGAGGCGGGGAACACCGGTCTTGAGACGAGCGCGACAGTGATTTTACGAGTTAGTGTTGACAAGACTAGAAAAAAGTCGATACGCTTTCCGAGAGCAGTGGCGAAGTGTAATTCGCAGGATCACTTTGTCACCATGGGCATTTGTCCAGATCTTTACGAGGCATCGAAAATCGCAATGGATGAAATGATTGACGAGTTGTCGGCGTGGGGTTATCTCGAGGCAGAAGCTTACATGCTTTGCAGCCTGATTGGGGATCTAAGAATTTCCGAACTGGTGGATGAGCCAAATCACGTGGTGACGATGACGTTTCCGAAAAACATTCTTGCCCGAAAGTAAGTAAAAACCACCCGAAGAGTATTATTAAGAATTAGTGATTTTAGACTCGTCAGCTCCATGGGTATATCAATTCCCCGGACGACACTGGAGCAACGATTTCAATCAAGGTGCCAGCGCCATGAACAATAATACTCAAATAAACTGCACACTTAGCGACAGTTATCGATAATTGAATATTGTCACTTTCATTCTTCGCAGATTAGGACTAGCCCTTTTTGTACTTCTGGGCGTTGCAACAATAACCTTTATTCTTTCTCACAACCTCGGCGGAAATCCTATCTACGCTTGGCTTGGAAAAACTGCGAGCCTCCATCCCCAGCTGGCACAAGCCTACGCGGAGAAATACCATCTGAATGATCCAGTCTGGGTGCAGTATTATTACTACTTGGCGGGACTCTTGCACGGCAATCTCGGGTACTCACCATCGAGGGGATTTGTGCCTGTTACTAGCGTGATCGCTCAAACTCTGCCCTATACGATCCAGATAGCTTTCTTTGCCATCGTCATCAGCATAGTACTTGGTGTAATACTGGGCGTGATTTCAGCTCGATATCATCACAGGATCGAGGACAAAAGTATCCGAGCATTCTACCTGGCCGGTATTTCTTCGCCGCCATTCTTCATGGCTCTAGTATTACTCATAATCTTCACATTCGAATTTCATCTGCTGCCGAGCGGAGGCGCCGCGAATCCATACCTTCCGATACCAACTCCGATTACGCATTTGCCAATGCTCGACGCCCTAATCGAAGGTAACATTCAGTATTTCTTGAGCGCGTTGCAACATGTGATCCTACCTAGTCTCGCTCTAGCGCTCATAACATTCGGAGTCGTGGTGAGGGTTCTCCGAAGTTCCATGCTGAGTATAATGCGATCGAATTATGTTCGCACTGCCAGAGCGAAAGGACTCAAAGAAAGAACTGTATTTTACAAACATGGATTAAGGAACGCAATGATATCGGTCATCACACTTTCTTCCTTGATAGTCACCTGGCTAATTACAGGAACGATATTCGTCGAAAATATCTTTGCCTATCCCGGAATGGGACAGTATGTGTTCCAAGCACTTCAGGCGCAAGATTACCCCGGAATCATGGCTACAACGATAGTGTTTGCAACAATAATCATTCTCTCCAATCTTGCGGCTGACATACTCTACGCAGTAGTTGACCCCCAGATCAGGTTGGGATAAACGGGCAATGATCTCTGAAAAAGAAAATCAGGATGCGCCGATCGACTATTCGACTCAAGACACCCCGCTTCTACAAGGCGGAACAAAGGAGAGAATTCAGGCTGTGCTGAAAACTATACGGTCGAACAAAGGCGCTCTTGTAGGAGCAGTCATAGTCATTTCATTCACAATGACCGCCCTAATTGTCGCGATTGCCGACGCAATACACGTCCGCGTCACCCCGTACAATCCTCTTCAGCAAGATGTCGGGCCTGTTCTTTCTGCTCCATCTTGGAGCCACATTATGGGGACCGATCAGTTTGGTCGAGACGTGTTCAGCAGAATCATTGCTGCGACTCCAAATGATTTTGGAGTTAGTCTCGCCGTCATCGGCTTTGCGTTGACTGTGGGCGCTTTCTTGGGAACTTATGCCGCATTTCATGGAGGGCTGATTGACGAGGCCCTGATGAGGATTACAGACATTTTCTTCGCAATTCCCGCGTTGGTTCTGGCAATGGCTATTGGAATAGGTCTCGGCCCCGGGATATTGAATATGACAATAGCTCTTATGATAATCTGGTGGCCACCATACGCGAGACTTGCTCGGGGCGAAGCGTTGAAAATTGCCCACCAGAACTACATCGACGCGGCCAGGTTATCCGCTGCAGGAAAATTCAGAATTCTCCTCGAACATGCTCTTCCAAATATTACGGTAACGCTCCTTGTTTACGCTTCTCTCGACATCGGAACCGTGATAATAACTTATGCTGGTCTTAGCTATTTGGGCCTAGCTGTTAGGCCCCCCATACCTGACTGGGGAGAAATGGTGAGCGAATATCAGGACTACTTGATCTCTTCTCCTTGGCTCCCGCTTTTCCCCGGTCTCGTTATTGCTCTTGGGGTAATAGGGTTTAGCTTGCTTGGAGATGGGCTCAGAGATACCTTGGAGGGTTTTTAGAAACTTTGTCATCTGAGGTTTCGGATGTAAA
>JASHSF010000288.1 GCA_030036955.1 Nitrososphaerales archaeon | reverse complement strand
GCTTATGTATCCAGATCTTCAGACGGTAAAATATCGGGAATTTTCATTTACGACGTTTCTGAAAAAACGGGGACAATCTTCGCTAGATCTAGAACCGTGTTCGACTACTTTTACCAATTAAAACCGTTCAACTTTCTCTTTTCCGAGCTGAAGACCGAGCTCGAAAGCGAAGTTTACGACATCTACTCGATAGGACTAGAAAAGTTTCCAGTCGATCACAGGTTCAGCCACGAAATTTCCATCCTGAACGAGAAGAACGAGGAAGAATTAGAGCGCTTCATGGTTGCGTCGCACACTGGAATGAACAGACAGTGGGTGAACGTTGCCCTAAGGAACGGGGACAAGTGCTTCATCGTGAGGCTCGGGAGCGAAATAGCAGGAGTTGGCTGGCTATCGCTCGTAAATCGTGTTGGAAGACTCCACACTCTTTACGTAAAGCCCGAGGTCAGGAAGCTCGGCATTGGAACGGACATACTCTACGCCCGACTGCTGTGGCTCAAGTCAAAGCGCGCTCGCTCTGCGTTTTCCGAGATTTCCCGCTACAATATTTCGTCATCAAGAGTTGCGATCAAGGGCAACATGGCTGTAGCTACTCAAATCTTTCTTCATTACAAGAAAAGCGTGAGCGTAAAGCCGGAAAATTTAGTGAGCGTAGCTAGGTTCTAGGAGCTCCACATCTAGGGCACACAGTAGCGGTCGAATCCATTAGGGCGCCGCAATATTGGCACTGAACTTTTGCGACTTCTTTGATAACGACCTGCTGCACCGGGGGTTGCTCTTTCGGCGTGAGGTCGATACCAGGTGGAGGCGCTGATGGCGGCGGAGTTTGCCTGTAAGGATGGCTTGGAAGAGTTCTTCTGTTTCTCCTTGATGCCGCAAAAGCGATAATTGCAATTATCAGAATGAGAATGATGAATGCCGCAATGTATCCCAGGTACGGCGTTATACCAGCACTCGCATTGCTCGTGCTGCTGCTGACCACTGCTGAAGTGCTGGTCGGGGCCGTCGTGGTCGTAACCACGGCGAGTACCGTAAGCGGATAGGTCGTCTGAGTTACGTACAGATTATCACTCCACGTGAAAGTCGCCGAGGAATTCGTGTCCGATTCAAAGTAGTTGTACCCGACGATATATCCCGAATTTGGATCAAAATACACGTTCCATACGTAGGTGACATTGTAAATTCCACCCTCGTCGTTGCCGGGGCTCCCTGTGTAACTCCCCGAGCCCACCCCAGAGATAGTGCTGATGTCCTCGCTCAAAGTGGGAACGAAGAGGCTGAAATTCTTGGAAGAGATCGTCATCTGTGTGTTCAGAATGTTGAAAGTGCTGCCAACGGATAGATTGTTGTTCATTGCAAACCAAACAGTCGGGTTTACGTAGCCTACCTGGCCGTCGGTTTGGCTGCCGTAAAGAAACGATGAAGAGTCAAACGAAAAAACGCCCGACTGGCTTCCAGAGGTGGAACTTGCCTCATTGCTAGTGAAGCTATACGAATAGTTGTAGGATGCAGAGACGTTGTCTCCATTAACACCCGTAATTTGTTCCACTCCGTTTAGGATTGTCTGATCAGTGTATCCAGCATAGTAACCCGTGCCGTTGCCGGTGGTTTGCACTTCGTAGTAGTGGAAAGAGTCTCCCGTCTTCGGAGCAAAACCTGCGGTGTGCAATGCAAGCGGATTTGCGCTTGCCAAAAGAAAAATTACGACCGCGAGCGCGAGAATGGCCCTCGCGAGCTTCAACCTACAAAGCCCCCGACGCCGTGCACGTGCGCGGGATGAGAGCCGCCGATCCCGCTGAACGTCGAATTGTATGCCCCGTACCCAAGAATTAACGGCGCATACCATAGGAAGAACATGTTTCCCGGACTGTATCTTAGTTGAACAGGTGTGTTGGCGATCTTTGCCGTTGAATCCAGTTTCTTTACCAGCTCGTTTTCAATTCCATGGATCATCCTGACAGCTAGCGTAATCAGCACCGGACGCTCAAGACCGGTTGCAACCGGAGCGAGTATTGAATATGCCTTTTCCGTAAGATCCAGCGTCTCGTTAGCTTCAAGAGTCGATATCCCCGCGAGTATAGAAGATGCCACGAGCGGGTACTCGAGATAATTCCTCATTCCATTTACAATTATGGCGAGCTTCAGCTTCACGTCGTCAGGTCCGAGATCTGAGATCGCGAGGTAAGCAGAAGCAAGCTCGGTATCTTCCGAGGTCTGGTATCCCCAGGAAGCAAAGAGCTGCCTGAACGAGTAGAATTTGGCAGAGAGCTGATCTACTGGGGCGGTAACCACTGACAGTATTGCGGCCGTTTCAAACGATTGCGTCATCTTGGAGAATTGAAGAAATCTATCCGTAGGGTATGTGCCATCAAATCTCTTGCCGAACAAAATCGTGGTTGCAACGCCCGCTGACAGCTGCTTTGGAACGTGTGCGTCGTGCCTCAGCTCATTATCCAAATCGTTCAAGGCCTTTGAGAGATCCTCGAGGTCAGAATTATCACCGGGCGACGATGAGGGATTTGCCCTGGACGCGGTCATAATTTCCGCAGCCATCATTTTGTTTTCTAGCGTCGAGCTAAAGTGCTGGAGTACGTTCATCGCGGTGAGGAACCTTTCAATGATTTGCTTCTCGTCTCCTTGGAGCTTCGCAAGACCTATTGAAGTGCTCCAGAGCTGGGATGGATCAGCTTTTGGAAAGTCCGGGGCGAGGCTCGATGCGTAGTAGCTGCCTGTTTCCGCAATGGATTGCAGCTGGCTCGTAGTTTCTTTGCTCTGCGCGACGTAATCTGAAAACTCGTCGTCGGAGACTCTGTAATTTCTGACGTTGAGGTCGTTGAGTGTGATCACTCCGAGACCGGTAAGGGCCACGTATTCAGCGCCGCACTGCACCATCCTGTCAATTGTTGATTTCTTCTGGATTAGCTGTGTAATCTCGGATTCTTTTTGCGCGATGTCTGCTTGCTCTTTGTTTACTATATCCGCCTTGCTTTGCTCATCCTGGAGCTCGGCTTGTTTCTGCGGAGCTCCAGCAAAATGAAACAATATTGAATGCGTTTTCTTCTGGTCTTGAACCAAGGCGTCAGAGTCGATCCTTGCTTGATTTTCCTCGTCTTGGAGCTTCATTGTAAGCTCGGTCAAGCTTGAAACGTCAGACACGGCTTTGTCGTAGTCTTCCTTGGGTAACATAGAGATGTAACCGCCGGAGGACAGAGTGTCCAAATCTGCCTGCTGAATCTGCATTGTTAGCGATCTTCCAGCCACCTGGGAGAAAAATGTCCTTACGTCGTTGCACTTCATAATTTGCCGCTCTTGAGGATGAATCTTCTGGGTTAAAAATCAATAATCGGAAAGTTTCTCACGAGGCCCTGCTCCCCAAGCACGTTGCCAACGACCAGTTCGAGTTTTTCTCCGTTTCTTTCGAGGCCAACGACCTTATCATCTTTCAGAGCCTCTTTCAGGAGATACTCGAACTGGGCTTTTCGATCAAATGTATTCCCAAACCTCGAAGATCTCTCACGCTCTATCTGCTCGTATGCGTACATGAACTCGTAAAGCGACCGGTAGATCTGGTCGTCTATCTTTTCGCCAACGCTTTCCTTTTGAACGGTTATCCATTCCAGACCCTCTAGGTCTACGAAGTAGATAGTGCCTTCAGGGGCGAGGACTGCGTCCTTATCGAGCCACACGTCGTAAAAATCTAGCCCGCTGAAAGTGCCGTTCTCGTTGCTTTTGATGGATCTCGTGAATAGAGTAAGGAACGCAATCCCGCTCCTCACGAAGTTTTTCAGAAACTGCATCGCCCTATCATTACAATTCAAACCAAACGCGTCGAAGATTGAAGAGATATTTCCGCCGATCGTGCTGCCAGAGTGAAAGTAGATCCTCACGTTGGAGGGGACAAGCCTGATTTCCTGCACCATCCTCCCCGCGAACCTTCTGTACCAGTATATCTTCTTGCATTCGCTCTCAAGGCTCTGAGGTAAAAATACTATCTTTACGAGAGGCGCTACTCGGAATCCGTTGATGGAAGTAAGATCAGCCATTTCGGAGACTCTGAGCGATGTTGTTGCATGCTGCAGTCCCTGTCCGCCGTATGGAGATCCTCGGAGCCAGAGTTCGCCAGTAATGTACCGTGGTGAAGTTTCTTTTGTGTTTACGATTTTCTCTTTTAGGGCGGGGTTGTCGAGCAAATTACAAATCTCGTCCTTGCCGAGAAGGCGGTGGGAAAACGGACTGGTCGTCGATCCTATGCCCTTAACTGAAAGGTAAAATTCTGTACCATCCATTCGTAGAGAAGGCGAAGGGGATACCGCCCCTCGGTTATCGTCCTCGATGAATCCTTTCTTGCTAGTCGGTTCAAGATCGGTGAAGGGTTTCATGCTGTCTGAAAGGTACAGCCTTTCAAACTCGGACATTTTGAATTCCTGAAAGTGCTTGTTCGTCAGGATTTCAGGACTCTCGTACCCGTTAAGCTCGAGCGGCAAGCCTTTCAACTGCATGGCGTTTCAACGGATCCACGATATCATCAGATCATAAATCATCCCAGAAAAACTAGGCATCTTCCAAGCTTGCTAAGGTCATATCTATTAACTCGTTCCTCGGAATCTTTCTGACAGAGGATTGCGGAAGATTAGATCAGGAATCTCAATTCCGCTGAGAATTGGAATTGTTATCCTCGTAGCAGCAATAATCGCATCTCTATTATTCCTAGCGGACTTTGAAAGTTCAATCCCATCGAATAGGGTCAACCAAGATCTGTTTGAATTGCCGTACCCTCCTCCACTACTCGCCTCACCTGATTTGTCCTCGATTAACTATTCGATAACGTTTGCACAACCTATAAACGGAAGCTATGCACTAACCACCGAACCACCCCAAGGGCTGTCTGCAGAATTCATCCCAAGCGAAGTATCGGCGACAGGGTTGCTTGCAACCACTTTGAGGATCATGTGTCACAGTGCAACAGCTCCAGGGGACTATACAATTAAGCTTGAAGCCCAAAGCCGAAAGTCCAATTATTCTGCAACCATCGAGATCAAGGTGTTGAGATATCTGGTGGTCACAGTTGGAACTAATTTCCTTCCACAAAACCTTACTGTGACCGGGGGATCTACAGTGACTTGGTTGCGCTTGAACGGGGTATTGAGTCAAACTGACGACGGTTCTCACGACATCGATTTTTCAAGCGGCGTTTCATTGGTTTCACCGACGCTTGCGCAGTACAATAGCTGGAGCTATCACTTCACTCAATCTGGAATTTACGATTATTACTGCAAGTACCATCCATTCATGACAGGAGAAATATTTGTCACGTCGTGAAAGATTGTTTCCTCATAATGCAATCAATCAAACCTGGACCTAACTTTAGGATTTCATTCTGCAGTCTCAAACGAGAAGGTTTCTAATTTTTTCTCCATTTCGCGAAAAAGAGCCAACTCCGGAATGGCTACGATCCTTGAGAGAAAGCGTTTCAAACTAGTTCTCCAAAACACCAGTTTGCCATCCGAGAGTATTGGCCTTGCGAGAGGTAAATTAGAGCACCGGCCAGAAGCAAAGGCATAACCCTTAGATATGCAAAACCGGACGTGATACAGGATAAATTGCCAATCATATGTCCGAAATGCGGAGCGAGCAACGTTGATGGAGCAACTTTTTGTGCTGCTTGCGGAAATTCACTAGCTGTAGCCAGTCCACCGCCAGCTGGCTCTTCGCCACCGTACAGCTCTCCTCCACCATCTGGTTCCGGTAGGAGAGCATCTTACACGATGGCAGGTGCTGTAGGAGATGCTATTGCTCTGCTCAGAGATCCTGTCGGATTTATGACCGCGAACAGGGACACGCCTGCTACCAGAAACCAGATCCTGATAAACTACGTAGGTGTGCTTGCCGCAATCGCCTTTGTTGCAACCCTCATCGGCGACTCGATCTATTACGGGTTTTATTTTGGCGGCTTTGCAATTGGGTATGTTTTTCTTGAAGCGATAATAGGTCTCATTCTAGAAGTGGGCGGTGTGTTCGTCGTTGGACTAGTTATCAAAATGCTAGCGCCTAATTTCAAGTCGATGTCGAGCGACGTGAATGCCATGAAACTATCATCTTACCTCTATACGCCGTTCTTCATCGCTTCGATCCTTCGCATAATTCCAATTCCGCTGCTTGGAGACATCCTGTCATTTCTAGGACTATTGTACGGCCTATACATTCTCTACAAGGGACTTCCAATTTTGGTCGCAACGCCACAAGACCAGGTGCTGACATTTGAGATTGTCATCGTAGTCGTCGCAATAGTGATATTCGTGATAATCGGCGCGATTTTAGGTGCAATCTTGGCGGTTGCTGTCGGCGCTGCGTTTCTAATGTAAACATTAGGAAAAAGGAAAGAGAGGGGAAATTTTCCCCTTTAGTCCGACGTCGTAGTCGTAGAAGTGATCGACGCTACTGCCGTCGTGCCAGCCGCTGCAACGAAACCGTTTCCGAAGAGCCTGACGATGTAGTTCGTCCCGGAGACGACTGGGTGTGTTATGCCTAGCGCCGTAGCGTAGTACGACTGCATGCCGATTGAGACGCTTCCAGAATACGTGAAGGTCACGCTTGCTCCTGGTGCGAGGAGGTAACCGGCAGCCCCTATTTGCGCAAGCATTGCGCTCGCGCTCGATGTGTTGAGCTGGGCAAGTGCGCCGCTTGGCTCTACTACGAATATGTCAGATATCGCCGGTGCTGGCATCGATCCGCCAGAGATAGAGACGTCTGAAGTGACTGCGGCGAAGTGGAACACGATTGAGACGCTGCCAGTGTTCTTGACTGTGATTGAAAGACCGTTCGGGGCAAGTACGACGTTCTGCACCGCGAAACTCGTGTTGTCGAGTATCGATCTCCACCACTGGCCCCACTGCGGACTGTTTTGGAACCTTATCCGCTCACCGATGAACAGGTGCGACTGCGCTGAAACTTCCGCGTTTGGTATCACGTAACCAACGGCGCTCGGAAGGAACGCGAAGGTCGGGTCGCTCGGGCTGCCAAGAAGTAGGACTTTTGGAGTCATGTCGATCATGACAGCTTGATCCTCGGAGGTGTTGATGATTATCCCGCCAGGTATTGGAACGAAGAGCCTGCTCTGTCCGTACACCAGGTCAGCAGTGTAGTTTCCCGTGGTCGTGCCATTGTTGTAGGTTACTATCACCGAAGTGATGTTGAACCCGAGAGCGTTGAGCTTCTCCCCATTTTGGAGGTTTGCCGACGCGATTGTCTGCGACACGTTGATCGACTGCATCAAGTCAATCGTTCCTGACTCTGTCAATATCTGCCATCCAGAGTCGTTCGAGTCGCCAGCTATGTGCACGCCGACTTTGTTGTATGTCATGAATAGGTCCGTTACGCCGTTTGGAACTGTAGGAGGATCTGTCATCAAGACAGCAAATGATCCAGAGCCACTCGTTCCTGAAGTTGAACTTCCGCTGCTGCTTGTATTCGTCTTGTTTCCAAGTATAGTAGAGCCTGGAAGGTAGACTGCAGCAACGATAAGGGCAACTGCTATTACTGCCGCTATTCCGGCTGCGGCTATTGCGGTTGTCTTCATTCGATTCACTGAGATAGCATCAAGGGGTACCCGAGTACTAGAACTAACAATTTTGAACAATCTGCCCGAGATTTTTCTTGTGCCGCTCTAACAATAGAACGCACGCTCAATATACTATATCGCATTTAGAATCCGTTTGAAATAACTGGATCAAAAAATCTAGCTGGAAATCAGGATTTTTTGTACTACGGAGCCAATAGATCGGATTTAGATATAGGCGATCCGATCTTATTATCAATACCTCACAATATCAATTACCTGAAAGATTGCGTTGAGATGCGAAGGAAATTATTTGCTTGGCGATTTTTCGCTGAAGTACTTTTTCAGCGGTTCCCAGTACGATTCGTGCCAGCCCGGCTCATAGTGAACAATGTCCGCAGCAGGAACTTTTGTTTGGACCATATCAAGCTCAGTTCCCGTTCCACTCTTTTTCAAAGAAATCTTCAAGATTGATGGACCGTAACCCTCCGGCCACCCAGTAGTTTGCCATTCTTGAACAATCACTTTTCCATCTTGCAGCTCAATGTTTTTCCCGGAGATATACTCGTTCCAAGCAGTGAATTTCGCACCCACCCTCGAACTTACTTTCGCCGGAGAGCCGGTGAACTTTGAATGGAGCTTTGACGAAAGCAGCGCCCGGTATACTTGTTCGGGGGTAGAATTTGGAACCAAAATTTTCTGCCGTATTGTTCCGGTTTTCAATTTTTCCTTAGGCAAACGGACATCCGACGTTCGGCATTGAAATCGGATTAAAGGGTTCCGATTCTTTGTCGCGTCACTGCTGATCGCAGCTGAATGAGCCGCGCTCGGATCCGCGCTTTCAAGCTATTTTGAAGAAAATCGGAATTAAGAACTAAGATGAATTCTTTACGAAGAGACCCATTTCAATTTCGTCCACATATTTTCCCTTTATGACAAATGCCTTCTTCAGAACTCCCTCGATTCGGAAACCAAATTTCTCGTATAGCCGTATTGCTCTTTTATTGGTGGAAAAGACGGACAGCGAAATTTTCTCCACGCCTATCGCTTTTCTTGCCCAATCTATTGCGTACTCCATCATAGCATTTCCCGCCCCACATTCCCGGTAACCGTCGATCACCGACATGCTTAGGTTGCGCACGTGAAACGACTTTTTCGATTTGCCCAATGTTGCGAGAGTGAGGTTTCCAATGATTTTCTTTTTGCCCTGCTCCGCAAACTCTGCGACTATCATGAGCGTGCGGTGGTCATCCAGTCTATTTTCGATGCCTCTCCTTTGCTCCTTGCTTACCTTCTCCGTCCAGACGTATATCCCTTCATTGGCAACTTTCTGGAAATTGCGAATTAAGATTGGAATATCAATCTTGGTCGCTCGCCTAACCGTGATTTGCGATTTGCCATCTTTTGCAAGATAGTTTCTCGCAAATGTTCTTTCTCTCAATCGTCCGCCAAGAGAACATTCTGATACCCTTAAGAAAATATCTTGTCGTACGCTGGCACGGGCGGGCCCTACGACTGAAAAAGAGAATCCTCCCTGGAAGGGAGACACTCTGCGACCGCAGCTCAGCATGTTCGACGCTGTGGCAACTGGGCTCGCAGCTATCCTCGGAGCCGGAATTTTCGCTATCATCGCGCCCGCAGCTGCGATAGCGGGACCGGCTCTGCTCGTCTCGCTTTGCATTGCGGCGTTCGTCGCTCTCTGCAACGCGCTCTCATCGGCTCAGCTCGCAGCTCTTCTTCCGAGGAGCGGCGGGACGTATATCTTTGGAACGCGAATGCTCGGCAAGTGGTGGGGGTACTCTGCTGGCTGGATGTTCCTGGTCGCAAACACTGCAGGACCCGGCGTAATAGCCCTCGCTTTCGGCGGATACGTGAACGCCATCTGGGGGTTCGTTCCGGCGCGCGTAGCTGCCGTGCTTGCAGCTCTAACCATGACCGCCATAAACGCAGCCGGAATCAGGCGTTCGGTGAAAGTTACGGACGTAATTGTGATCATATCAGTACTCTCGCTGCTTGCAGTTGTGGTAATCGGACTGCCCGGAGCGAAGCTCTCAAATCTCACTCCGTTTGCGCCGGGAGGAACTGTAGGAATTTTGCAAGCGACGGGCCTCCTTTTCTTCGCATATACTGGTTACAGCCGCATTGCTACTCTTGTAGAGGAAGTGAAGAACCCGAGGCACACAATACCCAAGGCAACCGTAATAGCTCTTGGCAGCGCAGTCGTCATTTATCTGCTCGTAGCTTTTACGGCAATTTCGGTACTCGGATCTCATACCTTATCAAGTTCGTCCGCTCCACTCGAAGCTACGATGATGGCCGTCGGTAGTGGGATAGGTGTAGTGATTATTTCCGGGGGAGCTCTCTTCACGACGTTCAATGAGGGCCTTTCGGACATACTCGGAGTTTCGCGCGTCGCCTTCGCGATGGGGCGAGAGAGCGATCTCCCGCCATATCTTTCGCGCGTCGGAGATCAAAAGAACCCGTGGAGGAGTGTGCTTTTTGTTGGGGCAATCGCGATTCTCGTCGCTGGGTTTGCTCCGTTTGTCACTGCAGTTGCAGTTTCAAGCTTCGGTACGCTACTTTACTACTCGGTGACCAATCTCTCTGCTCTCCGCCTAAAAAAAGAGCAACGAATGTTTCCGGTTTTTCTATCAATCGCCGGACTCATCGGCTGCCTCGGTCTGGCGTTTTCACTCGCGCCGGATGAAATACTCATCGGATTGATTATCTTAGGGGCAGGTATTGTAGTCCGGTTATTGCATATCACGATCCTGAGACCTGGAAAACCTATCACATAGGAACTTTACGATAACTGGGCATTTGATTCTACTTCGAGAGCAGTCGCTCCGAATTCCACATCGCCAGCTGGTATATTTCGCGCCTTGGTTGGTTGAACCTTTCTGCGGGGGCGGATTGCCAGAAGGTACGCAGTTCCTTGAGCATTTCTTTTCGCATTTCATTCGGCATCTGCGAAAAGAAGCTGTAACCTCCCTTCGAAAACCTGGCGAGCCTTTCTTCCACCGTTTCAGTAACGAGCACATCGCTCACAATTTTCAGGTCATCAGGCGGATAAGCTTCAATGACTCCCTCTTCCCTCCTCCAGTTCGGAGACATTTTCGAAGGATCAAATCCATACTTTTCGAATATCTTTCTAACGCGGGTTCTTCGCTCCTCGATGAGTTTCTTCGTTTCTTCATCGTAGTTGTTCTCTTTGCTCGCATCCTCGCGCCAGAAAGATCCGGGCCACCTTCCGTCCTTTCTCACAAGCGCGAACACACCTACCCTGCAGACCTTCGCAGCTTCTTTCATCACCGCAACAGGATCGTCAAGGAGGTGAAAAACGTGCGCCATTAGAGCGGCGTCGAAACTTTTCTCCCTGAATGGAACGTTTCGTCCGTCGGCAAGAATGAGATTCCGGAAGCCCTTCACCCGAGCCCTTTCCATCATTCGAATCGAAATGTCCATTCCGGTAACTGTGTAGCCTTTTTTCATGAGGGGAAGTGCAACGCGCCCGGTTCCAACGCCGATTTCGAGGATAGAGTGGCACCCGTGCTTTGTGACCATCTCATCCATGCCCACCAGAGTTTCCTCGTCGAGCTTCCTCCGGGTCTCGTCGTAAACGTCAGCAATGGTGTCGAATCGGGTAAGTGACAAGGGCGATCAGGATTCGTTTCAAGTCCTTGGCATAAAAATGTCTTCGAGGGAAAGATATGCCCTGTTACCTTAACTACCCTTTCAAGTTTGACAAAGTCATAAATGATTACGAAGGTTTCGCCACACAACAATGGCAAGAGAAGATCTCTTTACCCCGATCCACAAGGGCATCCGCTCGATGATATACGATGTGGGCTCATCGTTCCAGACTACTGATTTTGCCGATGTAGACGCGTCTCTAAAAGCGTGCGCCAAGCTTGAGCACGATCTAAGAACAGGGTCAAGCTCGTGCGTTTTGTGTTACCTGAGCAATCATGCGAATGACGAGAACAACAGCGTCTTCAACGTCATGAGATCACATGTTCCTGAAATTGTAGATACACTTCTTGAAGAACATGAAGAGATTGAGAAAGAAATGGATAAAATTTCAGTCCTTTCCAGCGACCTGCAAAATACTGCGGATCGGGAGGAACGCATTGTAAAGGGCATCGAGCTAAATCGAAAGCTTAACGATTTCTTTGCATATTATATCACCCACATGAATAAGGAAGAAGTAACTATTCTGCCAGCTACCCAAAAGTATCTCACCGATGCTCAGCTAGCTTCTATTCGAGCCAAGATAGCAATGAGCATTCCGGCGGAACGTGCGCCAACGATGTTGGGATGGATAGTACGATCTTTGAACATCACTGAAGCGGAGAATATCCTGAAAGCTATGAAGAGCACAATGCCGCCCCCGGCGTTTGAAAACGTTCTCCGTATCGCGCAGAATTCGCTAAGCACAGAAACATTTGCGAAGCTGAATGCGACGCTCTGAACTCTTCCCAAACCTCATCCTATCTATTAGCTAGCTTTTCTTCCAACCCTACAGAAGTTGCGAATAATTTCGCAAAGATCTGTTAAGATAACAGAACAGGAGGATATATCAAAACCATTAAGATAGTCCGGATGAGCAATTTCTTTGTTGCTCTCGAACTCTGCCATGGACTTGATCGGCCAGTCGAAAATTCCGGGACTAATCACCCCTGCATACGACGGATACTGCATATCAAACCTCCCGGATACTTTCGAGGGGCTCCTCGGACTGCGCCACGAAGCAAATTCTGTCCGCGATCCTCGCTTCAATGACTACGTTTCCGGCTCCGAGATTGAAAACGTGATCTTTCTTCTCCTGGACGGATTTGGATTCAGATCAATTGAAAGAGTCAAGGCAAAAACTGGCTTTCCTTCCTTTCAAAGGCTCGAGAGGGATTCGGTTATTGTCCCACTCACATCAGTTTTTCCCTCCACGACCTCGACCGCGACGACGAGCCTCCACACAGGTCTGACCCCTCAGGAGCACGGCATACTCGGGTACACTTCGTACATGAGAGAGATCGGCGCAATAGTTCAGATGCTCGATTTTTGCCCGGTATTTTCGAGGAGAACGATTTTCGAGCTCGGCTTCGAAGCGTCGGACTTTGTGGGCAAAAAAACGATCCACGAAAGGTTCGTCGACGTAGGCATACCGGCGAAACTCTACCTCAGCAGGTACATTGTAGGAAGCGGACTCTCGCAGATCACAAACCGCGGCGCGGACATTTTTCCAACCATTGCTGCTGCTGATCTCTTTGTAACGCTCAGGCACAATTTAGAATCGTCAAAGGGATCGAGTTTTCACTTCGCGTACCACGCGTCACCGGACACGATTGCGCATGCAAGGGGTCCCTTTTCCGACGAATACGCGGCCGAAGTTGAATCGCTCTTCTACTCAATCCACCGCGAGCTTTTCGAAAAATTAGATCGGGCCGTCGCAAAAAAGACACTGCTGATGATCTCTGCAGATCACGGCCTAGCGCACATTAACGAAAAGGAAATCATTGACGTCGCGCGCCACAGAGAATTGCTCCAGATGCTGAAAGTGCCTCCAACAGGCGACTCTCGCTGCGTCATACTGCACGCAAAGACCGAGAAAGATATTCCGCTCATCGGCGAGTATTTTAGAAGAAATTTTCAGGACCAGTTCCATGTCATGAGCTCAAACGAAGCGTTGAAAACCGGACTGTTCGGCAGAGGAGAAATCAAGGATGCGGTGATGGATCGCTTGGGAGATCTGATCGCTGTTCCGAAGGGTTCGACTGCGCTCGACAACTCCCACGTGCAGCACAGAGACGACTACATTCCGGGAAGGCACGGCGGCTTGTCGTTCGACGAGATGATCGTTCCCTTGATCACAGCAAAGCTTGCGACTTAGTGATCGTATTTGCTTCCTGGAACAGTTTCGTAGAGCTGAATCAGGACTCCGCTCGTGGATCTCGGAGAAATGAACGCAGTTTGCCAGAGCGGATCTATTTCCAGGAACTCGTCAACGATTCTAATTCCATTTTTCTTCAGGTACGCAATCGCCTCCTTGATGCTCTTCACCTGGAACGTTAGGTGGTGCAAACCCTCGCCGCGCTCTTCGAGGAACTTTGTGAGAAAGCTCTCCGTCCCCTTTATCGGCTCGATCATTTCAATCGTTTGCCCGCCGAGCGAGATCTGGGTGAAAGTGTAGTCGCTGGTCGTTCCGATTTCTTTGTAAACGAGCAGCTTTCCCCCCAGGAGATCTCGGTAAACCTTGAGGCTCGCGTCAACGTCGCGTACCGCGAGGCCGACGTGATCGAAGCGCTTCAGGAGTTCTTTCAAAATATTCTATTCCGATCGATTTTTCGTTTAATCTTAAATCTTCAGTTGCTATCGGAGTGGTCCGGTTTTGGGCAGCACCTTTTGTGAAGAGTCACCACTACCGACCTAGACACTTTGACCCATTCGACAACTTAGAGATGTGTTCGGGTTACAGTGTAGGTGCATCCACATTAGGGGAGACAATAAAAAGCAGGTAGTTTGTCTGATAATTCCGCTGCTTTGTGAAGATGCACCGTATTCCCTGTTCAACCTGCAAGAAAGAATGTCTTTCAGAATTGGCAGGTACTTATCTCCTTGTTCTTTTGGGTCCTTCTTCGATCGTTGTTGCTTCTTTGGTTCCAAGTATCGGTGCGATAGAATCCCTTCTCTTTATCGCATTCGCATTTGGAGCTACGGTTGGTTTTGTCATTCTATTACTTGGCAAGTACTCGGGAGCTATCATTAACCCTGCAATAACTTTCGGGGCGACTTTCGCTCGCGTTCTCCATTCCAAATATTTCATCCCTTATCTCTCATTTCAGATAGCAGGCGGATTGCTTGCAGGTCTCACACTGAAGATTATTTTTTCTTCTATCACTCCAACGATGGACTTGGGTTCGACCAAATTGGCAGTCGGAATCAGTCCGACCTTCGCGGTCATAATCGAGGCAATAGGAACTTTTGTCTTAACTATCTCCGCGCTTGTGGCTTCAACACGAATCAAGAATTCGAAAGGTCAGGCTCTATTAGTAGGTTCAACATTGTTCTTTTTGATCTTGCTCATCGGCCCGCTTACTGGAGCAAGTTTCAATCCCGCGAGAAGCCTCGGGCCTGCCCTTCTTTCGGGCTATATTGACAATCTGTATGTTTACTTTATTGGGCCGATAGTCGGAGCAGTGATTGCTGGCATCATCTTCAGGTTGATAAGAGAACATGGCAGACCGAAAGGAAATCTTGTTTGTCTGTGTTGAAAATGCTGGCAGAAGCCAGATGGCTCAAGCATTCGCTGAGAAATACGGAGTGAATGCAGAGAGCGCTGGCACGGTTCCATCCGGAAAAGTGAACCCTGTTGTCGTAGAAGTGATGAAGGAGAAAGGGATCGATCTCTCAAAGAATAAACCGAAGATGCTCACTCCCGAGATGGTCGATCGAGCTAGCCTTGTTGTTACAATGGGATGCTCTGTGGAGCAAGTATGTCCTAGGCCAATGCTTGCCCAGATGCAAAAGAAACTCGTCGACTGGAACCTGACTGACCCTAAAGGAAGGAGGATTGAGGAAGTGAGAAAGATTCGAGACGAAATCGAAAAGAGAGTATTCGATCTTTCACAAAAAGAAGCCATCAACTAAGGGAGAATGGCGAGTGCTCAATTTTCTTCGAGCAGATTTTGAACTTTTTGAAAAAGTTCGACTGCCTTCAGGCAGGAACGCGGGTCTGCTCCTGAATCAGCTGATAGCTGATGCATCCAAAAGGTCGGTTTTGGGGGCTTGCCAGTGACGTCCCACTTCGTGCCTTTCTCATAAATCAGGTAAACATCCCATGCGGCAGTATTGCGCAATAATAAAGTTCTTGCGAAAAGGTCGCCGATCTTTCTATTGAAATCCCACCCGTGAACGACTCGCCTGTCGATCCACGCCTTTTGTTGCCAATCGGCTGAAGAGAAATTGTCGCCTGATAGCATTGGAAGCCAAACGAGAAATCCCTTCAGTCGCTCCGAGTCAATTCCATCGAAGATTTCCCTTACAGAACCATATCCGCACAGACACTCTTTACAAGTAGGCGAAAGCATGGAAAGAACTCTTACAGTCTGGAGGGACTCGTTGAATTGATCTTGAAGGTCAGAAATCGTTAACTCTTTCAACAAGACACCAAACTAACCTTAAATTCCATCCTATTGCATCTAGAGTCTCAACTTGATAGCATTTCAAATCAAGTGTTCAGATTGTGGATGCGCACCCTCCGAATGCCGACAAAGCGATTCTCCAAGTAGATGCCCTAATTGTTTGCTTGACGAATGTTGCTGCTGGATCATGCTTCACAGCGATTAGGGCTTGTTTGCACTGATGTGCATGCTCGAAACTTCAAAAGGATAAGCATCATCAGGGCTATTTGCTGAACTTGGTTTTTGCTCGTTCTTTGACAGTTCTTCCATTCGAATGTCAACAAAACCTGAAGACTCTAGCATATTCCTGTATTCATTATCTGAGATTGCTCCGCTTACGCAGGCGGACCAAGAACTCATATCTTTTCTCGCGCTCTCGGGAATTTCTTGATTGACAGTAATGTCAGCGACAACGAATTTGCCGTTTGGTTTCAGAACTCTAAACGCTTCGTTAAAGACTTGCTTCTTATTCGGCGAGAGATTGATGACGCAGTTTGATATGACATAATCGACGCTGTTTGACTCGATCGGCAGATGCTCGATTTCTCCGAGCCTGAACTCCACGTTTTGATACTTGCCTGGATATTTGCTCGCCGTCTCCCTCGCTCTCCATACCATTTCAGGGGTTGCATCTACGCCGATGGCTTTACCCGACTGACCGACAAGTGAAGAAGCCCTGAACACGTCGATTCCGCCGCCGCTCCCAAGGTCTAGTACAACGTCCCCTTCCTTGAGAGATATCAGGGATAACGGTGAACCGCAACTCGCACCGACGGACGTTGCCTCTGTCGGAACGCCATCAAGCGAAAGTAACGGGCTACAACAGGCACTATCGGAAGTGCAGCAAGACTCCGTCGCCGTATTTGTTGCCAGTTTTGCGTATCGTTCCTTCACAGCCTTTCTTACTTCTGATTCCTGGACTGTTGCCATATCAGAATCTGTACAATGATCGCGTATTTATTGACTCAGTTGGAATGCAGGGTGCTTGCGTGCTAAAGATCACAGAATGGAACGATGATTTTCTCAGTGCAGAGCTACAGGCTGGGCTGGCGAGCTGTCAGGCTCCACAACAACCGCTGTCCCGTAAGCTAGAACCTCAGTCATCGATCCACCCATCTCTGAGGTATCAAAACCAATTGAGACTACCGCGTTTGCTCCGAGGCTCCTCGCATGATCCGCGAGACGCATTAGTGCTTGGTGTCGCACCTGCTCGAGTAGATTCGTGTAAACCTTGATCTCGCCACCACCCCATGCCCTAAAGTAAGCAAAAATGTTTTGTCCTAATCCTCGGGACCTCACGATCAATCCAAACGTCGCGCCGATAACACGGGTCACCTTATACCCAGATACGAAAGGAGTTGTTACGATTAAAAGGTCAGTCGGAGGCGCGTATGGATTTACTGATGCATCGGAAGGGTTCATGCTCTATCGTCTCTTTTCGAAAGCTTCAAGCTATTTACATCTTCACGATCTCCATTTCCATTTGAATCCTGACAGCTTGTCACGTCAAGAATTCCATCCCCGAGTGGGTCGGTGAATTCTAAGCTGAACCCTTTTTCGCGATAATGATTTAGACTATTTGAACCGAGATCCGAGTCAAAACCTAGAGCATGTCAGATGGCCGAAACTGACACAGACAAAATTGGAGGAAGCTGATCCGTTATCTTGCTCCAATCTTTTCCTTGGTTTCTGCTATAGAAGAGCTGACCGGTCGTGGTTCCGACATAGATCCCGCACGGATCTTCCTTGTCCGAAGTCATCCCTTCCCTGAGGATTGTAAAATACGAAGGAGGACTGGGCAGCCCGTTGCTCAACTCCTGCCACTCCTTTCCCGAATTGTCCGTAGCCCAGACTGCGAAGCGGCCCTTCGGAGAGACCCTGTTCGAATCAGCTTCTAATGGGCAAGTATACGCGCGTTTTGGATCGTTGGCGTCAACAGCGATTGGAAAACCAAATCTGGAAGGCAGATTGTTTTGAATGTCGACCCAGTTCTCTCCATTGTCGTCGCTTCTGTACTGTCCGAAATGGTTTTGCTGATAGATCACATTCGGTCTCTCGGGATTGCGGACAATCTTATGCACGCATTGACCAAAGGTCGGATATTTCTCGGGCATAGCTCCTGTTCGAACGTGCTTGTTTTGAAACTTCCAAGTTTCTCCGCCATCTTCTGTGAACATTGTCCCGACGGATGAAATCGCGATGTGCATTTTATTTGGATCGCTAGGATCAATCAAAATTGTGTGAAGACAAAGTCCGCCGCCTCCGGCTTGCCATTTTTTCCTTGTTTCGTGATTTAACAGGGCCTTGTTCACAGTCCACGTGTCTCCGTTATCTTCGCTCTTGAAAAGTGCACCCGGATCCACTCCGGCGTATACGACGCCCGGCTGATCCTCAGTTCCTGGCTCTATGTGCCACATGTTATTGACTGTCAGGTCGCTTCCCTTGGGGAATTTAGGCGGGCTCTTCGGCCTCTTCCAAGTCTTTCCATCATCAACGCTCCTCATTACAGTAGGGCCCCACTGCATGTTGTTAACTCCCGCGAGAAACATCTTGTTTCGAGGGTCGTAAGTGATGTGATAGGAAGGGGATCCCTTGAAATTTTGTTCCGAGACCTTCCACGTTCGGCGTCCATCCTTTGAGGTAAAAATGAATCCTCCTTTAGCTGTACCAACCATCAAAGCTACTGCTGATTCAGATCTTTTGCCTGCCAATTTTTTATGAGCCAACTGCCTCTTATTTATCCAGTCCCATTAGAGTAGCGAAAGACTAACGAGAAACTATCCTATTAAACGAGTAGGGGAATTAAAGTATACCCTGCCTGATACATGCAACCGAAAAGGATTTGTTTCAATACCAGGCACTTTGCCGCAACGTGGAAGGTCACAAATTATATAGGAAGAAGATGGAGCGAATCAACGAATGAAAGACTTACGCGGGCCTGCGAAACTCAAAGTGGAGTTTGAAAATTGTCCGGTTCAGGCAAGCTTAGGCGTGCTTGGCCGCAAGTGGTCGCTGCTCGTGTTAAGGAACATTGAGCTCTTTGGAAAACATAGATTCAATGAAATGCTGAAAGTGACACCTGGCCTCACCAAACGCGTGCTTTCTATGAGGCTCAAGGAGCTCGAAGGAGAAGGCTTTATCGAAGTCGTCGAAAGTGGACGGAATTACCTGAAGTGGGATCTTACAGAGAAGGGGAAAGACGTGCTTCCGATCTTAATGACTTTTGCTCAGTTCGGATCAAAATGGCACGCCGATCAGGTCTTTGCGGACAAAATGCCCAGAGCTCTAAATGATGTGTTCGACGAAGCATACATCCAGCAGGTGATGAAAAAAATGGCAATCCCAATTCCACTGCCAGCGTATCCGAAAGTGAGAAGACGTTAGTCGCGTTTAGACTACGAACTGGGAACTTAAACATTCTAGTGGTAGCAGACTACTTCGGACTCTGAAAGCTCGACGGAATTGACCCTTCGGCTGATTTTCAAAAATCGAAATGCTTAAGGCTCAGAAGCATCCTTCCGCTCCTTCCCTTAGGTGAGTAGTGTCTTGAGCGAGAAGATGTCAGAGAAAAAATCGGTGATAGTAAGGCAGGGCGACGTGCTGCTAAAATCCAGGTCGAGCCTTCCAAGGGGCTCGAGGAAAATTAGCGACGAGGTTCTGGCGCGAGGCGAAACTACTGGACATAGCCACAGGATAGTAGGAGCTCAGGTCTACAGAGCACCGTCGGACCGCTTGCTCGTCGTCGTTGAGGGCGAAGCAAGCCTTGTCCACGAAGAGCACAAGCACCTTCAAATCCCCAAAGGAATCTACGAAGTGATCCATCAAAGGGAGTACGATCCGCTCCAGCACCAAAGGACCGTCCACGATTAAAGGTGTCGTTCGAGGAAAATAGCCTCCAGGGCCTCCTGACCAAGCAGTTCGACTTGGAGGACATCAAGTACGATATTTTCGGCCTCTACCACGACGCGGGGCTGGGATTACCGAAAATCGTTGTCAGCGACAGCCATGCGACTCACCGGAGTGCAATTCACGAGTCTTTAGAAGAAAATCTGCGCGATCATCTATGGAGAGAGGGACAAGAGGTAATCCTCAGCAGATTTGAATACATTAGATCCAAGCGCCAGGGGAGCTCAGACATGGCAGACCGTGAGGTACCTGTAGAGGCCTTCCGGCTGAGGGTTGAGATCGGTAACCACTACGTCCCCTACATTGCGTCGGCGGAACAGGCGTTCGGTATATGCTTTGAGAATCGCTTGGACGAAGCTAGTCCTTGGGGCACCTTCCTTTCGAAGGGCATCTGGAACATCTGCTTTTTTGAAAGTGCTTGCTTTGTGTGTAGGTGCCCGACGAAAATCTTGAGGGATGCGAGGCGGCAGCTTCATTCCGAAACGGAAGCAGCGGTTCAGTGGGCGAATGGCGAGAGCTACTACTTCATCCACGGAGTGACATTTCCTGAGGATCTCTGGTCCGAAGTTACGACTAAGGTTATGAAGCCCTCGGATGTAATCAGGATAGACAACGCAGAGCAGCGCACTTTAGTCATTCGGATCTACGGTTACGACTCGCTGCTCAAGGATCTGCACTCCAAAGTCTTGGACAACTGCATAAAGAACGGCATCGAGTACGAGCTCTTGCAGGTGAACTTAAACGACGACTTCGGAAGGCGGGCGCATTTGTTGAAGGTAGTGTGCCCGAGCACCGGCAAGAAATCTTTGCTGAGGGTAGCTCCTTCGGTTAGAAAAGTGAGAGACGCCCTAGCTTGGACCTTTCCCCGGGTCAGCGCGAGTGAATACGAGCAGCTCGTGCTCGAGTCCTAAGCTCCTGTGCGCGTTCTAAGAGAATACGCTCGACTAAACGGATATCGCTAGCCAGCACATCGCTTTGATGTTGGTCCAAAATGTATAGCATCATCAGCTTTCGAAGCTTAACTTGATTTCCAAACACTAGATTCTGTGCAAAATCTCGTGTGCTTTTTGTAAATGCATCTGGCAAGTCTTAAACGCAATCACTTCTTTCAATTTTACAGGGTTTTCAAAAATGGAGTACGCACGCCTGGGCAATAGCGGATTAAAGGTTTCGAGAATCTGCATAGGAGCGATGTCCTTTGGGACAAGCGAGTGGATGGTGGAAATTGACAAGGCGAGACCGATCGTCACGAGGGCCATTGACCTCGGCATCAATTTCTTTGATACCGCGAATGTGTACTCAAACGGCCGCTCGGAAGAAATAATCGGCGAGCTTCTAGCAGATCGTCGCGAAGACCTTGTAATCGCTACCAAGGTGCACGGCAAGGTAGGCGAAGGGCCAAACGACCAGGGACTATCGCGCTATCACATTATGCGAGAAATCGATAGATCTCTCGACAGGCTCAAGACGGATCACGTGGATCTCTACCAGATTCATAGGTGGAACTACGAAGCTCCAATAGAAGAAACGCTCACGGCTCTCGATGACATTGTTCACTCTGACAAATCGAGGTACATCGGCGCTTCGAGCATGTTCGCTTGGCAATTCGCGAAAGCTCTCTACACCAGTGATCTCTTGGGGCTCACACGATTTATTTCGATGCAAAACCACTACAACCTCCTCTACAGGGAGGAGGAAAGGGAAATGATTCCTCTCTGCAAAGATCAGGGCATTGGACTAATTCCCTGGAGCCCTCTCGGAAGGGGCTTTCTCACCGGCAAGTACAAGCGCGGTGAGACTCCCACTAGCGCTAGGTACAAGAGCGACGCTCTATTCGGACAGCGCTTCTTCCGCCCCGAAGATTTTGATGTCGAGGAAGCAGTCGAACAAGTAGCTCGCGAAAAGGGGGCGAAACCTTCGCAGGTCGCGCTAGCGTGGCTTTTGCACAAGGGTGTCACCGCCCCTATCATTGGAGTTACGAAGGTTGAGCACGTCGAGGACGCAGTCGGCGCTGTGGAACTGAAGCTGTCAGCGGACGACGTAAAGCGCCTCGAGGAAAAGTACAAGCTTCACCCAATCTTGGGTCACTCCTGACGGCGCAAGGCAACCTGTGCTACAAGCTAGTTTCGCGAATCTTACTTTGAAACTAGCTTGATGACACTGGCGGCCTGGTTCCCAAGGTTACGGGTACCGTCATTGGAACACCTGCTCTGATGATGCCAAGGGTAATATTCTGACCGGGAAAGGTGTTCACCTCGAGGTAGGTCGCTAGTGCATTATTATCGATGATCTTTGTACCGTTTATAGACGTGATGATATCGCCTCCTATGAGGTACTCCTCTCCCTCAATAGTAGTGGTAGTAGTTCCTGCTCGTATTCCAGCTATACTCGCCGGGCCTCCAACCACGACGCCTTCAACTAGCACGCCGTAGGTCACGTTTGTGCCCGCAGCTTGCGCAAGCTGGTACGTCATGTCCACGCCAGAAATCCCGAGGTAGGAGTGGAGGTCGTAGCCGCCAGTTGAAATTAGCGTTGGGAGCTCCCGTATTATGGTGTCTGAGGGGATTGCAAAGCCGACACCTTGAGAGCCGCTTACCTCTGCCGTGGTTATCCCTATGACTGAGCCGTTGCTATTCAAGAGTACTCCGCCTGAGTTTCCGGGGTTTATTGGAGCGCTAAACTGGATAGTATCGGCAATGCTGTAATTTCCAGCCGTCGGATCCTGAATTGTTTCGCCGAGCTGGCTCACTATGCCGAGGGTAATGGAATCAGTCAATCCGTAGGGGTTGCCTATTGCCACGACGTACTGGCCTATCTGGACGCTGGAGGAAGAGGCTAGCTGGATTGGGTAGTACTCGGAAAGCGGCGCATTCAAAACCGACACTATAGCGAGGTCGCTGTACGGGTCAGATCCCACGACTTTTGCGGGGTAAGAGTTGCCGTCGGAAAATGTCACCGTCAGGTTTTGGGTTGCACCTGCGACGTGGTAATTCGTGACAATGTAATAGCTTCCGGAATAGTTGATCACAAAGCCAGATCCGAGGAGGCTCTCGTATTCAGGTAGCCCGAACTCATCCGTGACGAGCTGCGTTCCAGTTAGAACTACAATGCTGCGGTTGTCATTCGTGTAAATCTGCTGCGGATTAATAGCAAGAAAATAAGTACTGTTCACGCTTCCACCGGCTGGAACGCTCGAAACCGAAACCTGCACTTCGGTTTT
>JASHSF010000287.1 GCA_030036955.1 Nitrososphaerales archaeon | reverse complement strand
AGTGAAAACTTTCTTGCGAACCCTGCTCACTGAAGAACTGCATTTTCAGTTATATCGCTGCCCTTACTCCAATGTCAATGTGTCGCCAGCATGTAGTGGGTTAATCTGTCGTTAGCTCTTTTGTCATTAAAGCACTCAGTAATTACAGCATCAAATTTTCTTGTTAAGATTTTTAATCGAAAGATTCCATTTCGTCTATGGAGAGATGCAAATTGAAGATTGGTTGTCACGTCCTTCAGTGGGGAATATCGATTGACAAAGAAACCAATGTTTTCAGTTTTCTTCACTGACTCGGATAGAATTGGAAACACGCGTGAAGTGTACTCAATATCAATGCACCCACACATCCGCAGGTCGGCCGCATTCTTCCAGGGCCTAAACAACAGAGCGGTTATTGCCATGCCCACACGTTACGGCAGGATGTATCTCTCGTTTGCCCACACAGAGGAAGACGTCCAGAAAACTATTGAAGCTAGTCACGGAGCGTTAAGAGACGCAAGGGCTATTCAGTAGATCCTCCCAACGCTTTTTGTGGAAGATCTTCGGCACACTGTTCCTCTGTAATTTTCTCTAAGCTCTTCATATAGATGAGACTATTTCGAAGCAGCGAGTCAACATTAGCTCCTATCGGCATGCACTCCATTCCCAGAAACCCTGAGTACTGATTGAGCATGAGATGTTTTATCAGCGATCTGAAGTCTAATGAGCCGTACCCCGGTGGAAACCTCTGGTTGTCCGCGATATGCACATGCCTTAATCGAGTGCGGGCCTCTTCCAGCGCGGATGAGAGAGATATCTCTTCAATGTTCGAATGAAACGTATCGAGCATAAGAAAGATATTCTCTTCGTCGACCCTCTCAAGTACTCTCAGGGAATTTCTCACCGTGTTATTGACGCCGTAGTATCCCTCGAATCTGCATTGCGGCTCGAAAATAATTCCAACGCCGCTTTCTTTTGCGTAGCGGGCCGATTTCTTTAGAACGTCGGCCAGATTTGTAATAGCATTCTCGATTCCCTTTTGGGACGTGTCTTGTTCCTCCAGAGAACCGAGCGAAACCTGAACATACTTTGAATCAAAAATCACAGCTAGATCTACTGAACGCTGGTTGTATTCTATCGCGGCTTCCCTTCGCTTTTCATCGACGCTGGTAGGATCCTTATCGGGGTAGGTCCCGATAATCTTGCCGTATTTCCCTGAAACCCCCGCGATCATCGGAATTTTCATTTGATAGGACACACACAGATCTCGTATTGCGCGCATGTCATGTAACTTTTCTGGAACTGAAAGCGGTTCTACGCCATCGAACCCAATATCGCGCAGGGTCAACAATATATTTTCAAATTGGGAAGGATCTGTCGATTGGTGACCCGCTGCATCGTAGGTCACCATATGAACGGAATATTTCAAACGCCTTCTATTCCCCCTGGATATCCGGAGAAATCATTTGCTAGTCCAAATCATTATAGCTATGTTGAATTTATGAGCTCGCAAGCACCGAACAAACAATATCTGCTCTTGTCGTATGGTTAGTTTAGTTTACCAAGTATTCCCAATCTGAGTATTCTGGCGAGATATGGGTGTGTTTAGAATGCAGCGCGGCAAGTCAATAATAAGGAAAATCTTTGACGTGATAAGCTTCGACATTATGCCGATTCTTCTTTAGTTTGTTTACGAAATCGTCGTCGTCCAGCGAAACCAGAATAGCTCCGCCACCGATCGCTGTGCCTAGATACAGAGCATCAACTGCGTAAATCCCGTATTCGGAACATAATGAATATGATGATAAGCAAAAGGTCCTGTCACATGCGAAAAGCAATTCTGCGGGCACGAATTTGTCTAGCTTTTCACCAAATTCCTTCGCTACAGAACTGCCCACTCTTCTCGCGATGGTCCCGCAGACTTCTTGGTACACTATACTTGGCTCGGAAAGAACAAAGACATCAGGCACCAGCTTTAGGAGCTCCAAACACCTGTTTCGATAGGGCTCATCCGCTTTTGCCGCGCCGACAAATATGTTCGAGTCAAGCGTGAGAATGCCTTTGTTGCTATCACTCATGATGCCTTCGAGACACTCGGAATTCCTCTAAGATAGCGATGCTTGGATCGCGCCATTTCTTCTTTGAAACTTTGTTTGCCAGAGCCACGAATTCGTTTACTCCTTCTTTCATTTCGGAAATCTCTTCCTTCGTAAAAGTAACTTTGCGATCGGATTGAGCTAACTTGTCTAACAACTCAGCCCAAGTGTCGCAATCCAGCTCGACCTTGAGTCTTTTCAAGCGCTTCAGGGTTTCATCGGAAACGCCCTTTACGAGTATTGTTGCCATTCGAGATTATCTAGAATATCTGTAATATATAGGTTACTAGGGCTTGCGCCGCATTTAGTTAGCACGTAGCCGACAGGATATTTAGGACAATGGACTGTCGCAGTCGTACTGGATTTAGCTATGAATTATATGTTCATACAAACGTCAATCTAACCCAGCGACGACTACCTAAATACACTGGATGATTCCAAAAGTTGGAACCATTCTCTTTTAGGAAGATATTTGCGAATTAATCATCTGACAGTCAAATCAGATCTTAATGCGGTGCAGTGCACCCGAGCTCAACAAAAAAGGAGAATGTTATCGTCCATGGTTGTAGCTTCCCTCCAAAAGAGGCAATGACGCAAGTCTGGTAGTGAATGAAGATAATCCAGAGGCTTGCGCGCTATCTTACGATTGAGTTTATTTCAATAAGCTTTCATTTATAATTGGGTTCAATTTTTGCTTGTGCCGTGATACCACCGGATGATCCGGATTTCGAATTTTGAGTCGAGCTTTGAGCGGTGAGGCTCAGTGCAACGTCGTGCTGAATGATGCCGATTGTAGGAGCAGCAGCCGCCGTGATTGCAGAAGAGTTCACCAATGCCAAGCTTGTGGAAAAAACAGCAAGAAAGGTGAACGCACACACCAATGCTACTTTCGTCGAGTGCTTGAGTGTCATACCTCATATCTGGCAGCGTACTATTAATTTCGTTTAGGAAGCCATCGTACGAATTCTCTGTTTCATATCAAAGTCTGATGGATATCGAAACGCAGATACTCAGATCCAATAGCTTTGGAACAAGTTGATCTCATCTCGGATCATATTCGAAACCTTCCTTTGTCGAAAGCCATCTTTCGAGATAAGCTCTGTCCGGAAGATTCTCATAGTCTCCGCGCCTCATGACAGCTAGAGCGGCGCAGCACGATGCCATGTCTAGCGATTTTTGGAGTGTTTCCTTTCCTAGATATCCTGCCAAGAATCCGGCAACAGCGCCGTCTCCTGCGCCGATCGAATCGACCACGGGGACCATCATTGGAATACTCGTCGCTTGTTGTTTCGACGATTTCGCAACCATTCCACGTTTCGCTCCGAGTTTGAGAACAACCGTCTCTGGGCCGAGATCCCTCAATTCGTCAATCAGCTTATTTGGGTCCTCGACGTGTTTGTCAAAAATTACTCTGGAGTCCTCGGGATCAATGAACAAAATGTTGGACTTTGCCGCCAATTCAGCTAGAACAGGCCGCGCGTCCTCGCTTCTCCAAAGCTTCCTCCTGTAATTCGTGTCAAAGGAAACCTTCACGCCCTTCTCCCTGGCAATGGCGAGCGCTCTGAAAGTTGCTTCTCTGCATGAATTACTTAGGGCAGGTGTGATACCGCTGAGGTGAAGTATTTTGCTGCTTCCAATTGTTGACTCGTTGACGTCCTCTGGCGAAAGTAGCTTTGCCGCCGAATCACTTCTGTAGTAAATTACATCGCTCTTGCCTGCAATTGGATAATTACGCTGTACAAAATAGACGCCGCAGTTTTTGCCCTCGATCTGTTTTACGTCCCCAACTCCGACGTGCTCAGATTCAAGGGCTGCCAGGATAAATTTGCTGAATTCGTCTTTACCCAGATTCGCCATGAGCGAGGTCTTGAAACCTAAGCGAGACAAACCAATCAGTACATTTACTTCTGAACCCGCTGCGTGTTTTTCAAATAGGCTCGAGTGTCGGAGTGGGCCCTCATCTAAGGGATTAAGCTGGAGAAGAGGTTCCCCGAGCGATGACACATCTATCAAGGAAGCTCTAACCTTTTCTATGGAGGACAAGGGGATCCTGGCTGAATTTAGGGCTTTACCTAGCCACATATTGTCTTTTTTAGCACAATGCCGTTGCATTTCTCAA
>JASHSF010000286.1 GCA_030036955.1 Nitrososphaerales archaeon | reverse complement strand
GCTTTGCACTTTCATTCCGAAACGCCTACTCATTGCGGAGTTAACTATTTGTCAATTCATCCGGGAAACAACCGTACCATTGTTTAGAAAAGCTGCGCTATCACCAAGAATGGTGAGATGAATTAAAAGAGCCTTGCTTCCCGATGATGTTGGTTAAAGGCTTCCTCGATCGGGTTTAGAAGCGAACGGAGCTCGTTTCATTCGGGACGCGCCCGCCGATGAAAAATCATCCCCTATATCTATTAATAGAGTACTGAAAAGTGATACTTAAGCTCTAGACTTGTCCCAGCGACAATGGGACTAGCTTTGAAACTGAAGATTCAAAAGAACAGAAGACGAGTGATTTCTTTCGCTTCGATTTCCAAAGCGGAAGTGATTCTTACGCTGAAAATTGTAACTCTCTGGATTCAGCCTAGAGATGCTCCATGGCATAGCTCGCACTTTCCGCTTAAGTGGAGCGTCACCGGGGGCATGTTTGGATAGAGCGTATGAGCTGAGCAGTTCTTACAGGGAGCGTAGTGTGGATCTGAGGCGTCTTTCTTCTGGGAGCTACCAGACGCGGTCCGATACATCGTTACAAAAGCCTCGAGCAATCTAGCGCCCTTTTGAGTCTGTTTGAAAGCCTCTTCCCCTCGCTTCTGGTCGCGTTCGAGGAAACCGCTCTTGCTGAGAAAGTCTGCAAATTTGGACAGAGAGCTTCCCTCCACGCGAAGCGACCTCTGCAGATCTGGGAAAGTTCTTTCGTTGGCGCATGCGGAAAGCACTCGGGCAAGCACCTTAGTGAGCTCAAATTCGAGCTGTATGTGGGTCGCCTTGGATTCTCTCCTCTGGAGAGTAAGGATCGGTGACTTCTCTCGTTGCGCCATTTTCGATCTCTTTGATTAACCATGATCGAAGATCGGGAGGATTTTAACTCTAAGATTATGCTGTGTTCGATTGATTACATTTGCACCTCGAATCCCGATATCTCGTTGCCCTGCACAGCCCGTTAAATATCCGAGTCTTGGATTTGAAATCTGTACCATGACTACGGATGCCCAATCGGGTTTTCGGCTTCCGGAATCTGCGCGAGTGAGCAGTCCATATTTTCGTCCATCCCAAGTGCCTCGCGAAGGTAGAGAGGTCGTGTTCGCTTCATCACAACCAGTGGTGATGGGGACTCATCCCAGCATTCCAAACCTTATCGTAATCGGAAATCTCGGAAGGGATCTTCCCGAAGAATACGTTGTGCCAGCTCTGTCTCACGAAGAGATCCACAATGCTCTGAACAAACTTGGAACAGTGGAAAAGGCAGCTTCAATTCATTTCTTGGACAGGATCGGAAGGGCGGTGACAGACCTCGAGTCTAGCGGGCTAGCTACCGAAATAGACATGGACTCTACCTTCCGGCATTATAGAGCAAAGAAGATCCTTAACCGGTAAGAAGTTAGCCGGGGTAAAGAGCGTTATAAGCAAGCACAGCCCAATTCTGCCGCATGAAAGCGAATGGCAAATCGCTAGCGCTGCGATCAACACTCTATCGCCCTAATGAAATCATTGAGTTCGCAAAGATTGCCGATGAAGCAACCGAGTTCAAAGCACTCTTCTTTCCCGATGTGCAGGGTTACGATTCGTTCAAGCTCTGCGCGCTAGCATCCGGCGTAACAAAAAGGATCAAGATTGGGAGCGGAGTTATTCGGCTCCTGGAACACGGCCCAGCTGAGCTACTCCGCAGTATTGGAACGCTCCAGTTCATCTCCTCTGACAGATTCATTCTTGGGGTGGGAACAGGAAATCCTGGACAAAAACCGATTGAAACTATCGAAAAAATGCTTGTGATGCTTGACGAGACGAGGGAATCTTTTGGAGGGAAATATCCCAACAGCAAGATTCCTGAAATATATGTAGGGGCACTTCGGCGAGGGATTGCGAGTCGGGTGATAGGTAAGGTCGACGGATTGATTTTGAATTTCTGCTCGCCCGAATACGCGTCAAATTTTGTTGCGAGCTTAAAGACAGTAAATTCCCTTGAAGGTAAAACAGTTGCATGTTACATCAAAGTATTCTATTCCAGGGAGGAAAAAATAGCAGAAAGATTACTCGTGGATGAGTTTGCAAGCTACAACAAGATGCCAAGCTATCACAAAATGTTCGAACGAGACGGGGTGGCTAGCGACATAGCTAGGGCACAGAGTGAAAAATCAGGACAAATCCCAGAGTCAATGCTTCGAACCAGTCTTGCCAATCCATCTTCAAACGAGCTCGACGTCCTGGTTCAGGAGTTTCGGGAAGGCGGAGTAAACCTCCCTTGCATTTATCCCTATTTTCAGACCGACGAAGATTCTGCATTCAAGCGACAAACAATCAAGAGCATAGTTGGTGTATGATCAGTGCTTGCCCTTCGCCCAGCCCATGAGCCGAGCTCTTTCACTTCCAGCTAAACTGGGGGGAAGAAGCTGCAACAGAGCGAAATGTTGTACAACGAATCGACTACGAGTTTATTAAAAAAGAAAATTTAGCGAGGAAAAAATCAAATTCTTCCTCGCATTTTTTAGATTTCCAGTCTACGTTCTGAATCGATTGAAATAGTTCTTGTAAGCGTTGAAAGTGTTGTCCTGAGCGTCGAGAGCTATCTTTTGCCATGAAATGGCAATTTCGGTAAGGACATCGCTGCTCTTCTTTGCAATTTCTAGACCCTCAGAGAACCTCTTCGAGTAGAGCTCCATGTATCCGACGCCCATGGACGCCATGTCGCGCATCGGAGACATTACTGGGTCTTTTGCCATTGTGTTCCAAGCTTTCATTTCGGTGTCGAAAGCTGCGCTCATGATCTTCTTCGTGGATTCAATTGGTTGCTTTGCGAGCTCGATTGCCTGATCGAGCAATGCGAAGTAGGCATTCTTGAATGATACGACTGGGTTGTCTGGTTCCATATTCTCGGTCATGACTCCTATCACGCCCACAGTATTATGGCCGAAGCAGGTGTATAAGCATTGCCATCAGATGGTAATAAATGGCTTCAATAGGGTGTGAAATACCAAAATAGCCATCCTGCACCCCATTGATAGGAATGAGCACTGCTTGAATTAGAATTTATTTACTTTCCGCAGAGTGCAAGCCATCTCGGTCTTGGGAGTCAGAATTCTTCCTGTCTTTCTGAACACATGTCTTGAAACGGCCCCTATGTGTCAAGCCTGCTTATCCGAGAAACTGTTCATCCTGGCCCATGTCGTAGTAACTCGATTAGAGGGATTCAAGTTGAGCCGTCAATCTTTTGAATTCAACGCGCTGGTCCCGAGTTTCTTGTATCTCTAATGGTTTTCACATGCGCAGTGAGACAGCTAATCACCGTCATTCTTTCTCCTTCAAGGCGTGCCCCCAACAAAACACTTCGTCAGAATTGATCAAGGATCTCGAGGGAATCATTTCAACGCGATCACATATCTAGTGGCCGCCATAGTCTTTGGTCAAATTCTTTGGCAAGCATATCACATCTATCAATAATAGAAAATCCGCGTAACTCCCATCCTGAATAGATTCATTCTCAAGACTGATGATCGTCCCCTGTACTTTTATCCTGTGCGGCCAACAAGACTTTATGCTATAGGGTACTGTGATCAATTGGCAACGGTACAGCAGCAAGAACAACCTATTGTTCGATCTCTTAGATCTGTAACCTCATCAACACTAGAGCTTACCGGGAAAATTTGCCTTGTAACCGGCGCTTCCCGGGGAATAGGCGCGGCGATAGCATGTTCTCTTGCGAAGAATGGAGCTGACATTATCATAAATTATGAAAAGGAGGACCTAGCAGCGGCGAATGTTGCGGATATCATTAGCGCCATGGGAAGCAGATTTCGAATTTCCAAATTTGATGTCTCAAATTTCGAGCTAGCCAGGAATACAATCGAGAAAATTGTGGCGGAGTTCGGCACCATAGATATTCTTGTTAACAATGCGGGAATAAATCGAGACAAGACTCTGTTGAACATGACGCCTGAAGAATGGTATGAGGTCATTGAAGTTAATCTCACCGGCACGTTCAATTTGACAAAAGCAGTACTGCCCTACATGCTAAAGCGAGGCTGGGGCAGAATAATCAACGTGTCATCCATCATCGGAATCATGGGAAATTTCGGGCAATCCAACTACGCTGCATCGAAGGCTGGCATAATTGGATTCAGCAAGTCCGTTGCCAAGGAGGTCGCTTCTAAACATGTTACCGTGAACGTCGTGGCCCCAGGTTTCACATCTACTGACATGGTTGAGAATCTTCCCCAAGAGGTGAAGTCAAATCTGATTTCTAAAATTCCAGAGAGAAGATTTGCGACTCCGTCTGAGATCGGAGACCTAGTATCTTATCTTGCCTCGCCAAAGTCGGAGTATATCACGGGGCAAGTCATCGAAATTGCTGGCGGACTAAACTTTTAGCTTTTTTGAGAAAAAACCAAGAGAGAATAGGAGGGGAGTTAGTACGGTAGAGAATACTCACGAAGAATTTGGCAAAGTTCACGCAGATTCATCTGATAAGAAGAAATCTGAGAGGCAGTCAACGCAAGCGACTGTAACAGAGTCAGGATCGGTTTCATTTCTTGAAGACTCCTTTCTAGAATTTCGAAAAATGCTTGAAAAGCTGAATTCATTTCCACCGCTTTCGATGGTCGAAGGAACTACCGATCGAGAATTAATCCGTCATAACGAATACGTGGAACTCCTCAAGCTCTACGAACAGCTCTATGTCCAGTGGTTTGGCATCTACATTGATTTTTTAAGAACTCTAATGACGATCATTGCTACCGCAAACTCTGAATTCGTAAAATCACCTGCTACGCTTGAGCCGCGCCAGATCTACAATACGTGGATCGATGCTATAGCCAACGGAACAGACGCGTTGTTTAGAGAACCGGTTTTTGCATCGAAACTGGCGAAGGCTTTTTCGACAATGCTCGATGTGAAAAAAGCATCGGATGACCTTGTTGAAAGTTCCTATAGGATGATCAGTATCCCAACCAAGTCGGATGTGAGAAAATTGTACAAGGAAATCTACCTCATAAAGAAGAAACTAAGAGAGCTCTCCGAAGATAAAAAAGCATCCTCAACAGCCTCTTCATTGGGAGTGCGAGTTGATAACACAAAAGAGTGAGAATCGAGTTGAGTACTCGTTTGAATGCTTCCGAAAAAGATTCCCTCGTTGAACCTTTTCTCAAGAGCTCAGTCGTACCGCCTAAACTCGAAAGCTCGTCACATGGGGGACCTTCGCTTGCCATCGATCTTGAAACCATGCCTTCTGATGTTGTCCACGCTTATGGAAGAGTCAAGCTACTTCACTATAAACCTACTATTAGTACAGGTCTACTCAAGATACCCATACTGATCGTCTATGCAATGATTAATCGCTATCATATTCTCGACCTCCAACACGATCGAAGTGTGATAAAGCAGTATCTTGATCGCGGCATCGATGTCTACTTGATCGACTGGGGCGATCCCGGCCCGGAAGACATGTATGAGACTATCTACGATTGCGTAGGATACATTGACAGCGCAATCGATTTCATTCGCCGCGAACACTCGATTGATAAAGTAAGCCTTCAAGGATACTGCCAAGGTGGCACGTTTTCCGCCATCTATGCCGCTCTTTATCCAAATAAGATCAGGAATCTCATACTTCAGGCGGCCGGTATCGACTTTTCAATAGGCGAAGGCATGATAGATGTGTGGGGAAAATACCTTGACGCCGACAAGATAGTTGACACTTTAGGTAATGTCCCTTCTGATCTTTTGAACTTTGGATTCTTGATGCTTGACCCGGTCCACCTAATGCTTGACAAATACGTGAAATTTTACGAAGACATCAATGACCAGGAGAAAGTCAAGAATTTCATGAGAATGGAAAAGTGGATATTTGACAGTCCTGACGTTCCTGGCGAAGTCTACAGGCAGTTTGTCAATGAACTATACAAGGAGAATCGCTTGGTAAAGAATGAATTTGAACTCGAGCCGGGTCTCAAGATCAATTTGAAGAGAATTGACATGCCACTTTTGATGATCGTCGGCGAAAATGACTCTTTGATGCCGCCTGAATCCACACTTGCTATCAAGAACCTCGTTTCGAGTGAAGAGAAACAGACTTTTTCGGTTAAGGCCGGTCACATTGGAGTATCTGTTGGTACTCTGGCTCACAAGGAGCTTTGGCCGAAAGTGGTTGACTGGATCGCAGACAGATCAACCGGCTATGGCGACAAAAACAAAGCTACTCCAAGAAAGGGCGCGGCTATTCTGAAAAGCAAAAGATGAGATTCACTATGGCTCAAATTGAAGAAGACAGAAGTGAAAAGATAGAGGAAAGGAAGAGGCAATTCACCTTGCGCCTTGAGCTCGAAAGCCCTCCAGTCGATCTCGAGGATTTTGGCAATGAGATAGATGAAGTAGGTCGACATTTGGAGTCCAGCCTAAATTGGTTCAATGAAGAGGCCCGCCTACTTCAGCCAGATTATTCGGGTTGGCGCGTCAGAAAAGTCTCCATTGTTGGCTCAGATGATTTACAGGAAAGATCCGCGATGAAATAACTTTACAAGGAATCGCCTGCCATAAAGAACAACCAAGAGAAGACTGGGACATGGTCGAAGAGATCCACAAGTCGGATTCACAGTCATCAAAGAATCTGCTCACTTTTTCAATGAGCGAGCAAGCCGCTAGGTGGATCGACTACTTGGAACTTGTTGGTACGGCCTATTCGCAATTGTATCGACAATTGCTCAATACATATCTCTCTCTCCCTAAAATGCTCCTTGCAGAGAGCATCGGAGAAATGGGGACTAACAAGATCCAAACCCGCCAGATCTTTCGCAGATCTGTAGGAGAGAAAGAGGAAGAACCCCAAAAGTCTTTGATGTATTTTGAAGATTTTGAAGTGGGCCAAGTTTTCTTTTCTGACGAAACGATAATAACAAGAGACGATATAGCCCGATTTGCTGGCTTGACAGGCGACCTAAACAAGCTGCATATCGATAATGAATTTGCTCAAAGCAAGGGTTTCGAAGGAATAATTGCCCATGGCTTGTTGACCCTTTCTATCGCACTCGGACTGTGGCATTCACTTGAGCTTACAAACGGAACGATCGTCGCGTTTGCCGGATTAAACAATGTCTCATTTAAAGCTCCGGTTTTTCCTGGTCGCAGATTGAGCTTGAGATCCGAAGTGCTAGCAAAACGCGAGTCGAAGTCTAACCCTAATGTCGGCCTCGTAACATTGAAGATGCGCGTACTGGACGACACAAGTGCCACGTCTGTCCTAGAAGCGGAGCCAGTTCTCCTAATCTCCAAAAGACAGAACGAAGAGAGTCTCGCATGATCAGATACCTCAACAACGAACGATTATCTGTGGCGTTTAGTCCCTTTATCCGATCCTTTTTATGATTCCTTGTTGTTCCTGCCCTAACTACACTGAAATTTTAAAGAAAATCCGTGGCCTTCCCTTTTCCGAGCTTATTTGTCGAATACTGTTGCTGGCGACGCTTTCAACTTCTTTGAAAGTTACATCAACGTTCGTACCAAAAGAAATCTTTGCACTATCTTCGTCAAGAACTGTTCCAAATAGGTTCCCGCCCTCAGCCAATCTAACAAGAGCAAGAGTATATGGTGCGTCCAAAGGAAAATCTCGGGATTTCGCATACACCTCCGTGTAGTTGATGATTTTTCCCTTTCCAGAAAGTCTGACAATTTCTAGTTTCGGAGATTGGCAGACTCTACAACTGTAACGCGGAGGAATCGTGATATGCCCCAGATCGCACTTGAGACCAAGTATTTTTCCTTCCTTGGCTTCTCGATAAAAATCGTTTACAGTTAATTCCTGACCCAAAATCTCAAGGCACGCTCCTGCTTTTTCGCACTTCAGCTTTTTTATCAATTAGCTACTTGCCCTAAAGACATGAATGACCACATCTAGCCCGGCGCCTCCCATCGAATGTGTCAACGCTGCATTGGCTTGCTTAACTCGTCTAGTCGGGGCAATTCTTACTACTTCCGTTAATTGGGTGAAAACCTCGTACGCCTGACCTATACCACTTGAGGCAATCGGATGCCCTTTCGACTTGAGCCCTCCAGATGGGTTGACAGGCAAAGATCCTTGCAGAGTCGTTTCACCTCTTTCGACGAGATTTCCTCCCTTGCCTTTTTCGCACATTCCAAGATCCTCGTACGCAACTATTTCATTTATCGTGAACGCATCATGGACTTCGACAAAATCCATATCCAAAATGCTCTGACCTGACATCTCCAGAGCTTTCTTTGCTGCCATCTTGGTGGCCTTGAATTCAGTTATATCATCCCTGAATACAACATCGCAATCGCTTGCCTGCCCGCTCCCAACAATGTCCACTGGAGAATCAGTGAACTTGCGTGCTATCTCCGGCTTACATATCGCAACACAGCTTGCGCCGTCACAAATTGGAGAGCAGTCAAGAAGTTTTAGCGGGGTGCAGACCTTGCGTGAGTCAAGCACGTCTTTGACCGAAATAATCTTTTTCAGAAAAGCCTTCGGGTTCTGAAACCCATTATTGTGGTTCTTCACCGCTACAAGTGCCAGCTGTTCCTCTGTCGTGCCAAATCTTCTCATATGTTCGCGAGCTACGAGTGCATTTAGAGCGGGAAGAGTGCAACCATTCCAAGCTTCAAATGGTCTATCCGCCCCCATCGAAAGCACTTCTGAAACGTCTGGAGTTTCGAGGGTCGTCATCTTTTCGACTGCTCCGCACAAGACAAGGTCAAAAGCGCCCGACAGAACGCCTAGCACGCCTTGCCTCAGTGCGGATCCTCCTGAGGAGGAAATGGTTTCTATTCTCACCGAGGGGATATTCTGGAAACCGTAATTGTTTGAAAAGCCCGTTGGAGTATTTGCTTGGTGTTCGAATATTTCGAAGCTCTGACCGACGTAGAGTGCTTCAACGTTTCTCCTATCAAGCTTAGGGCAGTTGAGAAAGAGTTCATCCAAAGCTTCGTTGAACAGTTCCCTTCCAGAGAATCCTTCCCTCTTGCCGTACGGCGCACATCCGGCAGAGATCATCGAACAGATAGCTTTTGCTGATGTTGCGTTTTTCAACGGGATAGAAGCTCCAACTCTTCTTCGGGCAATTTAGCGTGAAAACAAAGGAATTAAAGTCTGCTGAGGAAAGTCTCGACTAATGAACCATGGGCAGCTCGGTTAATCTCTGTTTTGATAATCGTATCCCCATCTTAAATAAAGGAAACAGCTGAACTGAACGTAATCCATCGCTAATAGAAGTTGGTCAATTCCATGAAAAGTGCTGATGGATGATCCGGAGGATCCACAAATGTTGGAAGAAATTTTGATCCCTCGATCAACACACGCCGAAGAGAAGCTGAAGAAGCTCAATAACCTAAACAAAATGGCCGAATTTCCGTGCGGCCAAGAAAAAGTGCAAGATCAGCACAGGAAGGGGAAGCTCACAGCAAGAGAAAGAATCAGTCTTCTCCTGGATCCATCAACCTTTCAGGAGCTCGACAAGTTTGTTTGCCACAGGACAACCGATTTCGGATTAGATAAAAACAAGCCATTCGGAGACGGAGTCGTAACTGGCTACGGCAAGATTGGCGGAAGACTAGTGTATGTATTTGCAAGCGACTTTACTGTATTCGGAGGTTCTTTCGGCGAAGCACACGCCAAGAAAATTGTGAAGGTAATGGACCTTGCCCTAAAGAATGGGGCACCAATAATCGGATTGAATGACTCAGGAGGGGCTAGGATTCACGAGGGGGTGACTAGCCTCGCGGGAGTCAGCGAGATTTTCTTCAGAAACACACTCTGTTCTGGAACAATTCCGCAGCTCAGCGCAATCCTCGGACCATGCGCCGGAGCGGCTGTATACTCACCCGCGATGTGTGACTTCATTGTCATGGTGAGAGGCATCAGCAACATGTTCGTAACCGGACCTGACGTCGTCAAGGCTGCGCTATCGGAGGACGTTAGTTTCGAAGAGCTCGGTGGAGCAGATGTCCACGCAAGCGAGAGCGGAGTAGCCGATTTCGTGGTTGATACCGAAGGGCAGTGCATCTCGCTACTGCACAGGCTTCTTTCATTCCTGCCCCAAAGCAACTCAGAAAAGGCACCTCGCGTTGCAACGGGCGATTCCGCTGGTAGAAGGGTCGAAGGATTGAACGAGATCGTTCCGGACGAGCCCAACAAATCATACGACATGCGTGAACTCATCACAAGGATTGTTGATTGTGGTGATTATCTCGAAGTACGTGCTAACTGGGCACAAAGTGTAACCGTTGGCTTCGCGAGAATCGATGGAGAAAGCGTTGGAGTGGTCGGCAATCAACCCATGGTCATGTCTGGCGTGTTGGATGTTGATAGTTCTAAGAAAGCGGCGAGGTTCGTAAGGTTTTGTGATGCTTTCAACATACCAATTGTCACTTTTGTTGACATTCCCGGGTACATGCCAGGCACCGAACAGGAACACAGAGGATTGATAAAAGAAGGATGCAAACTCCTTTTTGCATACTGTGAAGCCACGGTACCGAAGGTAACCGTGATAATTAGGAAGGCATACGGCGGGGGATACTGCGCGATGGGCTCAAAGTATAGCAAGGCCGACATTAATTATGCGTGGCCAACAGCAGAGATCGCGGTGATGGGGCCGGAAGGAGCCACAAACATAATCTTCAGAAAAGACATGAACGTGGCATTCGGGGAAGAACGCGAGCATATCAAGCGCAATCTTACCCAAGAATACAGAGAAAAGTTCGCGAACCCGTACGTGGCTGCAAGCAGAGGAATCATTGACGAAGTAATTTATCCAGTAGAAACTAGAGCCAAGATCGCGGAAGCCCTTTGGTCCCTGAAGGATAAAAAAGAGTTTAGGCCGCCGAAGAAGCACGGGAACATCCAGCTTTGACTACCTTAGATCCAAAGAAAGAGTAAAACGAAAAAACAAAAACAGAACGAAGAAGAGAAAGCTTTGCCAATATTAGAAAAGTGGATCCAGTAAAGCGTGAAAGTGAAAAATACACATGACTGATGCGTTGGAAGAAGATGCTTTGTTAGAGGAAATCGCTGCCATTGCAGCCGCCCTAATCGCAAAGGAAATTCACAAGACAACTGACGCCAAAGGAAACTTGATGAGTTATGATAATGATTCTTCTCCACTAAGAATGCCAAGAGGGTCTGATGACGCGAGATTCTATGACGTGCTTTGAACTTCGAGCTGGCGATCATCGTTTTTTCATTGAATTCGAGAGGGTCAACCGCCGAACTATTGTAAGCATTGACGGTAGAAAGCAGTACATCGTTAGATTAGAATCGCAAGATAATGGTGTTCTGCACGCTTATTTGGACTCGGACGAAAAGCCAAGGAGTGTCTCAATACTTGACGAAACTTTTCCCAAACTTTCTATCCGCGTCGACGGTGTTGAAACGAACTTCACCAGATCGCTTACAACTGAAGTAAACCTTCATCGAGACAGGGGAGGGAACATTCTCCGGAGCTCTGCACATTTCCAACCGAGACCGAAGATATGGAATCAGCGAACAAAGGATCCGAATGTATTAGTCTCGCCCTCGCCCGGAAAGATAATCGAAATTATGGCTAAACAAGGCCAGAAATTGGCCGAAGGTGAAATCATATTGATAATCGAATCCATGAAAATGGAGACAAAGTTTCTGGCAGAGAGGGAAGTAATCGTAACTGAAATTTTAGCTGAGAACGGAGACTCTGTCAGGAAAGGCCAGGTCCTTGTAAGATTCGGATAGTCCTGAAAACAGCCAGGGATTCTTTCAGTTACGTGGGCCTGCGAAGTCCTAGCTTACTATCCATATCTTTATTCCATTTGGCGGTGATGTTGGCGAGCATGGGAGGGGCATAAATCAACTGTCTATGCCGTTGAATGATCGACAACGAAAGATTTGAGGCGCCAACCCTGCCAGGTCGGGTCGAGAAACCTAGTCCTATAATTCAATTGACGCAAGGTGGCTTCGACGTTGCGCTTCACTTCTTCGAACTCTTGAACCTTGTTACTCATATTGTTCAGATCGTCTTCGGGTATTTCCAAAACGCACAGGACTCCGACAGTTCGCTGTGTTTTTCTTGTCTTGTCTTGTTGTTTATTATTTTGAGTAGCTGAAACTCGATTTTTGAATTCCTCAAAAGCGATTTCAGAAATGTTGGACATTTTAGATCTTACCGTTGTCTTGGATGGGTTTGAATTGCTATTTAAGACAGCGATACGATTATCATATCTGATATTTGCCCTGGTGAAGAGTCATGCACTTGAAAATGATTGCTGGAGCCTCGGGCGGGATTTGATCCCGCGACCTATTGCTCTCCTGATTTTTCACTTGCTTGCATACAAGGCAATTGAGCAGCTGCACAAGCAGGTTTCGCTCTGGCCAGGCTGAGCTACCGAGGCACTATTCCGAAATTGGACAAGTTCCTGAAATTTTGCGTATTAATCGTTTTGGAAGTAGTCCGAGGTCAGGAGTTTCTTTTGATCGAGACTTCACTCAATAAGAGAGATTTCTACATTTGCAGGAAACTTCGTTTCGAGCTTGGCTCCGATGTAGGAACCCTCTCTGGATACTGAATCTGAAATTTTCAGAGTGTACGTGGATGGTTTTGGCATATCTGCCCACTTTACATGAAAGACTCCAAAGAGTAGATCCGCCATCCCGTTGTCGAACCTGATTCTATCGGGACAGAGTGGAACGAAAGTTGTTGGCGTTTCGCGCGGGAGATGGGTAATTTCCAAATCGAATGTAAAGACCTGGATGTGGAGCTTTGAATCCTTGCTTGTCGTGCCTTCGAAAGGAGGTTTCTGGCTCAAGCTTAACCCGACCATAATATTCCGAAGCAGGGTCAACTATTTCTAATCGGCGAGAAATTCCTTTTGTTTGATGCTGAGCCCCTTGAGCTCAAGCCTCGACAGATATTCGTCAAATCTTTCGTCGCGTATCGCGAGCTCTGGCGGGAGAAAACCAGTCTCGGTAATTTTCCCTTCCAGAATCATTTGTGCAACAACAGAGCACGGATAACCCGTAGTCCTTGCCATCGAAGTTGTCTGAGTCGAATTGTCGAACCTGTCGACCATTTCGAACTCGTGAACGCGCGTCGCCTTGTCCCCTCTCCTTTTTCTGCCTTGGACGTCTACGCGGAGAAGCGTCATGTCTCTGTCGCCTTGGTGCATTGCGAGTTTCTTTTCCAAAAGCGTGGCAAGAAGAGCTCTCGGCGATACCCTGCCGGAAGAACTCCGCTTCAAATTTATCGGCCGCTCCGAGAACAGTCCCAGATCGAAGAGCAACGCGATCTGCTCTGCATGTCCCTTCCACCTGATCGTCTTTTCCTCCATGCTCCGCGCCTTCTTGAGAGTCTCCGGAAGCGTAGACAGGCCATCCGTCATGAACGCCTCAAATTTCTGATCGGGCAAGTCGGCGAAAGATAGCTCTTCCACCTCGGACAGTGCTGGAAGAGTAATTCTCCTGCCGTCTCTAACTATTAGGGCATCACGCACATATTCTTCAAGTACGCTTTCAATCGCAAAAACGATCCTGTAGTTGAGCGGGGGCTTTGGAACTTCAGGGATCCCTCCGACTAAAATCTTCACTCTGTCTACCTCCTCCATCTGGTCTGCGCCGTACTTTGCCAGAATGTTAGTAAGACCCGGTGCTAGACCACATGCAGGAATGATCGTAATCCCAGCTCTCTTGGCTTTGGAATCTATCGCCGAGCCATCCTGATACCTCCAGGAGTAAATTAGATCTACAAAGTCAATTTTCGAGTCGAGAGCGGAGAGTACGGCGTACTCCGCGATCCCATGTGGAAGGGCACCTACCCCCAGATCGAAACCGGTCAGGAAGCGTTTGAATTCCTCTTCGTTCTTTACAATATCGAATACTTTGGTTTCGAGCTTGTCCTTGTTGTCAGTCCTAGCCGAATAACCAGGTACCGCTGGCTGCTTCGAGGCTCGGAGTTGAACCATTTTCAAACGTTCTTCACTTGTGTCTACGACGGTCACATTCGACACTTCGTTGCTTTGAAGAAGATCGACCGCAATGCATGAACCCATAAGCCCAGATCCCAGTACTGCTACTTTCTTAGTTCCGGTCATGGGTTCGAGAGCTCTCCGATAATTTACTTTAGGAAAAAAACTGGTAGCCGCATTGATAAGCTCAATGGTCACGGACAGTACGCGTAAAACAATCCGGGATATTTCGGTGAAATCCGGAGCTCGCAAATTTATCGGTGGATGATCGCGGAAGTAGCTTTCAAGGAAAGTAGTGTACGCACTGATCTTGCAAGAACCTGCAGCGAGATCGGTTTTTCGAGAAAAAGTTCAACTCCAATTCGCTCGGCTTCTTCGAGTACCGTACCGTCCGCTGTAAGCATGATTATTTTCGCGGAAGGCTTCATAGCAAGAATCTCCGACGCCGCCTCTAGGCCGTTTCCGCGGGGCATTCTGTAATCCAATATTATCAGCTCGGGCTTTGATTCAATAAACTTCGTAACTGCCTCGTTGCCGGTCGAGGCGAGAGAAACCTCGAAGCCACTGTCACTTAGAGCTCGGTAATATATTTCGAGGAGATCCTTCTCATCATCGGCGACAAGTATTCGGGCCTTTCTGGAAGGATTTACACCAAGCTCCGAGCCTGAAAACTTCATAATAGCGCCTCCTGCATCGATCTTTTGAATCTCGCTCTTATCCATCAGATTAGAGCCTACGAGTCATGTGAATTCTGCCTAAATAAGATTGAACGAAATATTGTTCAGGCAACAATCTCAACCACATAAATTCCACCACCAAATACATAATCAAATCCTATCTAATTTGCGAGTTATTGGGCGCTTCCATCCCGCGTCCGTAAACTCTTTAGCTTTTGCCAATTTCTGAATGGGCCTGCATGTCGTTTATTTTTCACTCTCAAAGCAGTTTTTTACTTGCGTAGGACATATAATCTAGCACGGAGAGTATTGGTTTTGAGCAAACATATTGACGAGCGAAGAGTTGGGTAATAAGATCGAAAACAACCCCGATATTGACTCTGACACACCGGGATGGAACCCGAACGTTTTGGACAGCCCTCAGACTGCTACAGAGCTCAATGCATTTTCGCCTCCCGCGGCGATGGAAAAATTTGCGATCTACGGATTTCAAATGGAGATTCCTAATGACTGGCGGATTGAAGTGAATCCAAAGTCCACACGCCAAAAGGGCGATGTCGCTTTTCACAGCCCCAAGGGAAACAGATTTTTCGTTTCGTGGGGAAAGCTCGAGGATGCTTCAAAGCGCTTTGACTCTCTCGAGCAGCATCGAGACAGCAATGTAAAGAAAATCAAGAAGGGCCAGGACGTCAAACAGGTGGATCTCGGAAAAAGCTTTGAAGCCCAAATTAATGGGCACAGAGCTCTGTTTACAGAAGTGCGTGCCGAAGTACGGCAGGGCATGTTCGGACGAGGGAGCTATAGCAGGGAAATGTGGTCGGTCCACCTCTACTGCGAGAACGTACAGAGGTACTATGTAATTTATTGTCTGTTGCGAGATCCGACTGAATACGAAGACTACAGTAAAATCTTCAAGTCGATGGCTATGTCTCTCGTCTGCCATTAACATTTAGGGCGAATCTAGTTTAGACGTGAGCTCCTTCGCAAGAAGGAGTTCGCCAGAAACGAGAAGCATTTTCATTCTTAGAATGTTGGCCTTTACGATGCCATATCGCTTGCTCAGCTCCTGGAGCGATGTAGCCCTAAAGTCTCTGGATTTGAACAATGCCAGCGAAGCTTCGTTGTCTTTTTCAACGCTTGAAAATACTTCGAACTTGCCGCGATCCGAAAAATAATTCAGCGAATAATCTAGCAGCTTTCCACCAACCCCGGCACCCCGGAATCGACGGGCGACGGCGATGTAATACACGTACCCCAATCGCGAATCGAGATCTTTCAGCATGACAAGTCCAGCCACCTCGCTATTGAGTATCGCTACTTTGACTACATCAATGTCCTTCAGAGTCTTCTTTGCGTGCCAAAGGTATATGCCCTCGAAACCCTCTTCTAGAACATGCACGAGTTTCTCGCGATCTTCGCGAGTGGCGTCCCTGATTAGAATCTCCGTTTCTTGCATTGAATAAGGGCACTAGCGGGAGAATAGTCGAGCCGCATTCGTTCCTAAAATATTGTCTATGTCGCTTTTTTCAAGTTCGAGGCTTTCGGCAAACTCGATAGCTTCTGCAATATTTTCTACCGGATAATCTGAACCAAACAGAACCTTGTCGGCAGTTCCGATGAAGTAGATTGCTTCGCTTAGGGTTTTCGACAGAAATTTTATGTATTTTTGGGAGTACTTTGCGCCCGTTGAAAAAAGCCCAGAAATATCGGCGTAAACATTCGGATGCTTGTACAGAAGCTCCGCAGCATCAAGCAGCCAAGGATTTCCAAAGTGGCACAAAACGATTTTTAGATTAGGGCGCGAGTTCGCAAGTGGGTCTATATTCCTCGGATGCGAATGCTCCAGGCTACCATTCGAGGTTGCAGTGTCGCCAGTGTGAAACATTACAGGTATGTTTTGCGTTTCTGCAAAATCGTAGAGCTGAGAGAAAATCTCGTCGTTCGGATAAATCGGATAGTATCCTAGCAAGATCTTGAAAGCTTTCGCGTATTCCTCATACTTTCTAGCAAGATCTACTACGGCGTCCACACTGGGCTTGTAAGGCTCTACGGTTAGAACAGGAAAAAGTTTGCCTCCACTCTTTTGACATAGCTTTATTGTTCCACTGTTCGGAACTATTCCACCATTTCTAAGTGGAGGGCTCAGAAGCAGACCTCCTTCGACATTATTGTCGTTCATCATCGACAAGAGTTCAGTTAAATCGTACCTGAACCCCTTCCTTGCCGCGAAAGAGCGGAGAACATCATCGCTTCTTTCGGAGCAATGAATGTGGCAATCGAATATTTTCATGTCTTATCGCGATCTATTTTCCGCTCGATTTCTGATTGAGAACGATTGCTTAATGCATATTACGGTTTCAGCTTACAAATTCCAAAACGCGCTGGATATTAATCCCAAAAAGCTAATTATAGCATGAACAAGAAACCGAGTTAACTGTATTGCCTCGGTAGCTCAGCCTGGTTAGAGTCACCTCACAAACAGAATGACGGCTTTAGCGCGACCTTGGTAAGGATGAGCTTTCGAAATGTGACGCTCAGTACAATCGAGGTCGCGGGACCAAATCCCGCCCGAGGCTCTTTTAACTACCTGACGCAAGTCCCGGAATATGATCTATCTATAAGAAGAAGAAAAAAGCTGACAGTCTTCTCAAGATCACTAGATCAAGCCAGGGTTACATCAAAAGTGGATCTGGACATAAGTGTTGTTGCCGAACAATGATAAAGTCCCATTCACATTCGTGGACTGGGCAAAGAAGTTCATTGAACTTGACGCATTAAAGACACTGGGCTCGACTGGCAGCGACCCTACACAAAGAGGGTTCGTAATGGACAGAGTTAGACCAACTATGTTTTTCGTCCCGGCATTCTTGATCGTGAAAAAGATCTGAGTATCATTCTCGTCGCAACTGTAATCGTAAGTCGAAGGCGATTTTGTAAAAGAGTATTGTATCGCCGAATTGTAAGAATATATTGATGTCAAGTAAGTTGCGTAAGCGAAGGCAGAGAGTGCAATGATAGCAAGTACTATTACTGCAATAGTCAGGACTCTGCTGAATGAAACCAAAGTCAAGATAAGACTTGAAGAAGTATCTTGTAAGCCTTGACTACAAGTAGCGAGCCAAGACTTAGCAGACTTTCAAGATGCGTTTAGATCGGCGAGAGGCCGTGCGCCGATCTGTAGAGATTTGCAAATGTTCCGGGCGGGAGAGGTTTTGCGCCGTGGCTGGCGCAAGCGCTCTTGAGGAAAGATGGGTTCGGCCAAGTCGTGTTGAGGAACATTGCGATAAAGTTGCTGTGAGCGCTGTCTATGGCCTTGCCAATCGCAGTGTTGCACTGCCCCTGCGATGACAGATTCGTCTCAGAGATATTGATCGCGGTGAAGAAGCATGGAACTCCGTTGATGATGCTCGGCGCAACGCCCGTGGGGCTCCACCACCAGAGGGATCTCGGAGATACTCCTCCGTTCTTTAGCCCATTGATGTACTCGTTAGCTACTGAAGCGCCATTTGCGAGAGGATTGACTCCGGGACCATCGATAAAGAAAAAGTCTTTGACGTTTGCATTAGCACCGGTTTGAGCTCCTGTAGCAAGGAACTGTGACATGTTGGGAAGCTCGGTAACGTGATTGTATCCCGCGCCTGCACTTCCGCTCGTTACAATGCCTGAATTGGAATTGATGTTGTCAATGTACCAGTGAACAATCGGAGGGCTGAGCCACTGCGAGGTTTGAGTCATCGTGATTCCGATTGGCATTCCCGCCGACTGGCAAGCCAGCATGTAGCTCGCGAGATTATTCTCCGTCCAGTCGAGGCAGTCACCCTGCGAGGCAATTATCGAAATGTACTTTTGTCCGCTGCTGTATGCAGGCGCAGCAGCGGGGTTCGGGAAAGTTGCTCCCGAAAACGGTGCGAAAGCCGTCTTTACCGACATGTTTCCGACGTTTTGAGCGCCAGTGTAATACCCTGCCCCATGGGCTGAAGGACTGCTTCCAGCGAGTGAACTGTTGTTCGCGCCTGAACCGCCGGAGAGGGCACTTACAAAATCGACTTCATACTTTCCGCCATCTGGCAAGCCGATGCCGCTGTAACCCAGCACCGCGTACGGGGTGGGGTATGCATTGATTACCGAAGCTGCAAAATTCTTCTGGTCTTGAACGCTTGGATACGAAGAATTAAGCTTCACCAGCGGAACCTGGAAGCTAAAGGCCTTAGACATGACTATGTAATCGGTCATGTCTAACCTCAGGCTGCTTCCACTAGGAGGATTTATCGCGAGCCATTGCTTCCCAACAGAGCCGGAAACCATACCCCAGATTTTCTGGTAAAGCGGTACGCTAGATCCCCAGCTGGAGATGTCATAAAGTGGCGAGCCCTCAGCAGAAATCGGCGGGCTCTGGCCAGCTGGCACTGGGAGGGCGTTGAAAACGCCGCAAAGGGTGCGAACCGCGTTCAGTTGATCAACAGCTTCGTTCTGCCCTAGCTGCGAGCCCATGTCATAACTTGCTTCGTATCTAATCCAGCGAGCTGGACTGCCGCACGCTTCGCTACCAAACATGGAGATTAGGGCGTTTGTGCTTTGGGAGTTGTTGAACGAAACTCCATAGTGGTTTGACATTGCACCTTCGAGATTGTTGTCCGAAAAGGCAGCATCGGCCAGATAAATTTTGGGCGTGTCTCTTGCCAAAATTCCAGCAATGACTGCGAGCTGAAGCGAGCTTGCGCCGTCGTGGATTGAACCGGTGTAAAGCAAAGATGGGCGATTCGCAGGCTTTGGTAGAGAATTTGACGCGGAAGGATACGCTGCTCCCACAGTGACCGTTGTAAGTGAAGCTACTGGTGACGACATAGACACAAGATTATCAGCATAGTAACCGCTGGAAACAGCTCCGTTGGACACTGCCCTGTTAGTTAAGTTCGGCACAAGGGACGATCCGAAAATCGCAACGGAGCCAACTAGAGCTCCGCCTAGCAGGATTTTTTTCATCGCACTTCTTCTGGTAACGTCGAATTCCTCTGAAGTGGCCTTCTCTGTTTCCTGTTTTTTGTTGTCCATCTTTCTAGAAACGAACTGGCACGAGAAAAAATCTAATAAAAAGATTTGTCCGCCCTAACGATTTTGCGGCTTGCATGCGCGTATTTTCACGCAGCTCGCCGGAAAAATCATTTGGTAAGTATTAACGCCCTAAATAAATGCCTATTCGCCTAATTGCGTGATTAATTTAACACTCAAACAGCGAGAATTAGGAGTTTGACTGACCTAAAAGGCAAAAATCGACAAAAAGGCTTTACTAAAAGTAAAGAAAGTCAGCTAGGCGATATTTTTGGGAACGAAACTGGCCAATTTGGAGTTAAATTCCTCAGCATTGTCCGTGTGCGGAAAGTGACCGGAGTTCGAAATTTCAACAATAGAGCTCCCGGGAATCGACTTGCCCAAACCATCCACAATTGCTCTGAGCCATTTCGGACTCCTTTGGCCTTTCACGAGGAGTGTCGGAATTGCAATCTTTTTTGCGTCCCCCTTTGAAAAAATTGGGAAAACCGTTTCGAGCTCTCCAATTGTTTGACCATTGTCGCTCATGATATTTTGAAGGGTCGTTGGGGCTGCTTCGAAGGCGCCGTCCTTTTCTCTGACGCCGTCGTAGAAATTTTTCACCGCCGACCTGAAGTTCCCTGATTCGTAGGTTTTGAGTGCTGCCCTAAGTTTTCCGTTCTGGAATTTTCTTGCCGACGCTGCCGCGCCAGGATCGCGTATAAGGAACGCAATCGCTTCTAGCGGATTTTTTTCATTTTTCACAAGTATCGAAGGAACAGCAGGTTCAACAAGAATGAGACTGCGGAATAATTCAGGGTTTTTCCAGGCTGTAAAGAGTGATACGAAACCACCGTAAGAATGGCCTATGAGATGCACATTGTCCAAGCGTAGCTCGCTGATCAGGCTCTTCAGATCCTCTGCGTTTTTCTCTATCGTGCTGTCGACCACGTTTCCGGGATTTTGGTTAGGGTAAGCGCACCTTCGGCTGTACGAAATCGCCCTAAAATTCTTAGAGAACTCCTTGAGCTGAGCGTCCCATATTCTGTAATCGGTTGGTATTCCGTGCACAAAAATTATTGGCTCGCCGGTTCCGAGCTCCCTTAAGTAAAGGTTGACACTTCCAGCTTTGATACTCTGATCCATTTCCTGGCCGCTTTTTCCCATTCGACGAATCGGCTAAGCGTATTTAATCTATGGCAACACGCTAACCTCTAACCTCGAAAAGAAGAGGTTGCTTTAATCTAAACTCGGTTTGGAATTAAGTCAAGAAAGGTCATGGGGCAATCGCAGTCTTGTATCCGAGGAGTTGTCGAGGGGCCAGATAGCTGCGAGAAAATAGCAAAACAGACGCTTTTGGGACTGGATTGTTACTGTATTTCGCGGATATTAGGGCCAAGGTTTATAAGGCAGGAAGTGCCCTAATATATATTTCCTAAGGAGAATTTGGTGGAGTAAAAATGAGCAATAGTGGAAGTACTATTCAGGCACGGCGCGCCAGGGACCAAATTAGGTCTAGCCCGGCGCTTTACAAGTGCCCCCGCTGCGGAAGAACGGGCACAATGGTATTGGATGAGTCTAGCGGAGAGCAGGTTTGCAATAACTGCGGTTACGTTGCGAGTGATAGAATTCAGGACCTCGGTCCAGAGTGGAGAAGCTTCGGTCGAGAAAGCGGACAGGAAGACAGAAGCCGAATAGGAAGCCCATCTTCGCTTGCAAGGCACGACATGGGCCTTTCAACAGTAATCGGTCTAGAAAATCGCGACGTCTCGGGCAGGGCACTTCAGGCTACGATGAAGAATACTCTTGAGCGCCTGAGAACATGGGACAAGAGAAGTCAAGCGCATCCTTCGCTCGACAGGAATCTTAGACAGGCATTCTCCGAGCTTGACAGGCTTGCTGAAAAGATCAACGCGGGAAATACTGTGGTTGAAAAGGCAGCGTACATTTATCGAAAAGCTGTTGAAAAGAAACTTGTCAGGGGCAGGTCGATTTCAGAAATTATCGCTGCTTCTCTTTATGCTGCGCTGAGGGATACGGAGACTCCGAGAAATCTGAGAGACCTCGCCGAGATTAGCAACATCAAGAGAGGAAAACTCGCCCAGGCTTACAGATTGCTGCTGAAAGAAATGGATCTTCGAATGCCTGTAAGAGACCCAGCGAAGTACGTGTCAAGGATTGCGAGCAAAGCAGGTGCGAGTGAGCGAACAAAGAGAAGAGCACTTGAGATTCTCCGCTTGGCACAGGAAACCAATAGCTCAGCCGGAAAAGATCCCATGGGTCTCGCAGCTGCAGCGCTTTACGCCGCCGCCGTGATGGAAGACGCTAATCAAACTCAGAAGGATTTTGCGCAGGCAGCCGGTGTAACTGAAGTGACTATACGAAACCGCTACAAGGGGCTCAAAGAAGCCCTCACAATGTAGGCGACAACCTTCCTTCGTCACGCGCTTATGCGCGTGATACTCATTTCCTTTTTCCAATTCCGGCAACTCGACTACTTGGGTTTTTCTTTCTCGTACATTTTGTGGAGCTTCTTTATGCACGAGGAAGCTATTTTGAGATCCGCACTGTCAGCAACATCAGCCGCTTGGCTCTTGGATAATCTGTCGTAAAGCTGGATCTGAAACGCCCCAAGAGCTCTTAAAGCAACTGTTAGTTCCTCGGCATTCAGTTTTTCCGCTTGAGACGTTTCGCTGTTTGACATTCGATCTTGAGATCTGAATTGGGACTACCCAACCGATTTATTATCAATTTCCTGATTCCGTCTAGGATTTAGGTAAAATTGAATTTCAGCATGAAAAAGTCCGGAGCTACTGGACTTGCAGTCACTATCACCGGCGCGGCAATGTTGGCAGTTTCGTTTTTGTTAGCATACCAGACATACACAACCTACTTTAGTCTGGCCCAGAGCAGTTTTGGCTCGTCTGCCGGATTTATCGGAAGTCTGAGTTCGCTACTTGACTCAGTTATTGTTGTGATGTTCCTAGGAATAATGGGGTGGCTAGGCTCAATCTTTCTGCTACGAGGTGTTGACTTTATGAAAGTCGACCGAGGCGTAGGAATTGTAACCTTCAAGGTTGACAAAGGCGTAGGCGTAGTTTCGGGTGTCGAGACCGTTTCGAACAACCCAGGAAAGGACGCCCAGGCCGAGGAACTTGCGCCAACCTTAGAGAACAGTTGATTAAATCAGCATGCGTTCTGAAGCGCCGATCATTTCAAAGGCGCTGAGGCTCGCCTCTGTAATAGTTATAGTCGCGGTCATAGCCTTAGCAGCCTCCGTAGGGTACTCTGCGTACAAAGAATACCAAGTTCTCGGAGGTTTATTCTCTCAGCAACAAGGGGGTCCGAATGGCCAGCAGGGCAATAGCACTCAGATGGCTGAGTCGCTCAGCGGGAACCAGCTTTCTATTAGCGGGATTACAATTCCGAACAACATGACCTACCCTCTTGGAATCGAATTTCAGGGCAAGATATCTCTGGGCGGAATTATCGTTTCAACATTCAGTAGCCCTCTACAAATGATCATGCCGGGACATGTAGGCGAACTCAATCTTTCCGCCACTGCAAATTACACTTCGATATATGAAAATTCCAAAGCGATCCAGATTATGCTTCTTAATCCGACAAATCTCTCGACTAGTTTCACTATTTACGCGGCAATAGATCCAGTTGCCGGTTTGAACGTAACTAACACTTCGAACTCGACAGTAGGGCCGATCCTTGGGCAATTTAACGTCTCGCCCCAAACTCCATACCTTTCTCTCAACGGATCCTATGTTCTGCCCCTCCAAGTAAGCTGGAACAACAACTCGCCGCTGCAATTTGGTGCTAATATCGGGGGTGTTCTGACCCAGGTTCCGGGAGAGCCGACTGGAAACTACGGCTCCGTTTCGAGTGACGTGAACGTAACGCAGGGAAGCAACCAGCAGACGATGTATTTCCAGATACCTGCCCAGTACGCTAGTCCAAACTACCAGGGACAATATAATTTCAATATCACAGTCTCGGCATACGGTGCAAGTGTAACAATTCCGGAGAGTGTCAATTATTAGATGACAAGAATCTTCGGCATGGGTCTCGGTACTTTCATCGTAAGGGTCCTGGGTGCAATTATCACCGGAGGAGTTTCCATTTTTCTTTTCCTTTACATTCCTCAGTTTGCATCCGAGAATCTTCCGCAAGGCATACTCGGATTCAGCGAGAGCCAGATCTTATTCTACGGCATTTTGATCGCAGTGCTGAGTGGACTAGGCATAATCTTCAGAGACAGGTGGCTTGGCGACGCAGCGGCCATTGGGAATGGGACGGTGCAGATTTACTACCTCTACGCTATAACGAACGGAGGGATAATGACCTTCGCCTTAAGCGGAACGAGCATATCAATCAATTTCACCACGCTCCTTTACTTCTTGATGCTTCCCTCAGGATTGTCAATAGCTTCAGGGATGTTCAGAGTCTTCACGAGAGGGTCGCTTCAGAAGTTCCAGGATGCCGAGGAAATCGTTCTTCGCTGACGGAACAGATAGATAAGCAGTCTTTACAGCTAATCTACGCGACACGCGACGCTGAATTGATTTTGTAGCGAACATGCGAAATATTGAATAAATCCTTCTTCTCGCTGAGATGTTCAGTGAGACTGTTTGTCCAAAGTCACTCGATCGGTTACGATATCCGCTCCCGTAGAAGCCGTCTTCGCATATTACGCCAGGCCAGAACACATCGCAAAGACGTTCCCGAAAGACGTGCAAATGAAAGTTGTGCCTATCAAAGTCACCGAAGGTTTTGGTATTGGAACTGTTTTCAGAATCTCGGGAGAGTTTGGTGGAAAGCACCTAGAGTGGGACATGCAGACAGTAAACTACGAAACGAACAAGATAATTCAGGTGAGGGCTATCAACGGACCATTCAAGAAAAACATCATCAGCGTTTTGTTTGACAAGGAAAATACAAGCGGGAAAGACGACGAAACAAAGCTGACTTTCGTGGCGGACTATGAGCTAGGATACAGCCTTCTTGGTAAGACGATCGACAAGTTGAGGATAAAGAAAGAAGTCGAAATGGGAATCGAAAGATCGTGTGCGGTCGTAAAGCAGTACATCGAAGCAGGCAAGACTCCCGATCAAGTCGGCGAAGAGCTACCGGTAAAGGCACAGTGAAGGTTACCGGTCCATAAAACTGCCTTGGCTTTTGTCAGAAGAAAATTACTTTTAATACCGGATTGTTTTTTACCGCGCTGCGGGTCGTTCGGTTGCCGGTGTTCAGTACTATCAAAAACTCCCAAGCAAAACTATTCAGAGTAATCTCGAAAATATCCAACTTTACGCTTCTCCACATTCGAAACTCAAAACCGCGGTTTGTAAAGGCGGAGAATGAAATGGATCACATTGTGAACCTTGCTAGGCGACGCCTGCTATCTGGGCATGTTATCTGGGGAAGGAACGAACTACGTCGGATAGAATGGTCTCTCAGAGAGGCAGTCCAGAGTTGCGTCAAAACGCTCCGCGCCTTGGAGAGGCGGAATTTTACATCGCAACTTAAATCCAATTCACTTTCGAAACAGATTGACGACGCGGCCATCGTTCCGATACGTGAAAATGGAGCACCTGGCCCTTCTTCAATTGCTAGGGAGAAAGCTCTCGCTGCAGCGAGGAAAAGAGCTCTTGCAGAGCGCGAGAAAGCTCAGCGTAAAATTCTGATAAACATACTCGACAACGCTGAGGCGATAGCAACCGTCGAACCGGTGTCGTCTCTTCCAGACGCCCTTCGGCCAATAGCTAATGAATTGAGAGCTCATTACAATGACATCAAAAAGAGATCGAAGGGTCAACTTGTCGCCCTAAAGACTGATACTCTCACAGACTATTGGGCTTCTTGGGCAGCTGTGTCGTCCTTGTTGAATGGCACTACACTTGACGGCCGCATTGTCAAATATGCGTCCAAGGATATGAGAGAGCGCATCGTTCGAATCTCGAAACTTGTCCCGCCCTCAGTTGTGACTACGGAGCAAGACTCGAGATGGTTGGGCTTTGAAGCCCCCCATTCCTGAGTGTAAAGTTTCGCTCGGCAATTGCTCGAAGCTCTTTTCTAGTACACACATCCCGAATCCCCATTACCTCCGCTCGGTACTTATTTTTTGAATGCAAAATGTCCGATCGTGAAACAGAAGGAGAATACGACAAAGCCAAGGGAAAAGTCCGCGAGACTGTAGGGAAAATCACTGACGACAAGGGCGAAACAGGCCCTTGGCAAATAGGATCAGGCAAAGGGGCAAGTGAAGAAAGCTATCGGCAAGGCAGAAAGAGAGAGCTAGGGCTTTCGATTCCCTTTCTTTTATTTTCCTTTGCTTTGACTAATAGATGTCATTCTTTAACCTTGGCTTAAAGCAAAAGGTTACTACTCGGGCACGAGCTATTACAAAAACTTATAGAATCCAATTCTAATGTTTTCGTCAGAACAAACTAATGGAAGATCCACGGAAAGAAAGAAGAAACCTCGCTATCAGCAGTGTGGCAGTAGCTGTCATCATTGTGGTGATTATCGCAATCGCAGGCGTAGGAGCGTACCTTGCGCTTAAAGCGCCAAGCTCGACCACTACGACCACGACCCCGCCAACGACGACAACAACCCCGACCACAAGTTCTTCGGTGACTACACCTACTACTGCTACTTCTACGTCTGCTACAAGCACATCAAGTTCTGCATCGCCAAGTTCTACAACTAGCACATCCACCAGTCTGCTTCCAGGATGCACTGTCGTAACTACAACATACACCACCACGAGCACAGCTTCACCAACAACGGAAACGATTACAGTGTCAGGGACTACTTTTAGCGGTACGACGGTAACGGTTACTGGAACAACCTTTTCACTCACTGGAACCTACACATACGACTGCAGTACATTCGGACCGACAACCTTTACAATAAATGGTACAACGGTCACGGAGGCGACGACATATACGGTAACCGCCACAACGTACACTTACACAATCCCGTATACCTACACCGAAACGCAAACAGTCACATCAACGTACACAACGACAACATAAACGACACGAAAAATCAAATTCGGAGCTGCGTATTTCCGCAGTCTCCAATTTTTCCTTCTTTACACTTCCATGTGAGGATTGGTTGTTCCTTCCTCTCGCTTTCTTTGTGAGAGCTTAGGTTATCGAAAATATCTGCATAATCGTCGATTGTCTCTCTTGATTCGCATCTTTCTTTAACCCTGGACATTTTCTTGCCGGGATTAAGGTTATCGTTTTCTAAGAACTTTGACTAGGTATCAATTTCTCTTCGATTGAGATATTTTATTTCCTTGTGAAAGGATTCTTCTCATCTAGTCTGAGGGATTGAATCACACTACGGCCTCTTATTTCACGTTTGAGATCGCCCTTTCAAACTAAATTCTCACGTAGAATGGAAGAGTAGTGAACTCTATTGACCGAGGCGGCTAATTTTCCAGAAAGTGCTATATCAAGGTCAAAATC
>JASHSF010000285.1 GCA_030036955.1 Nitrososphaerales archaeon | reverse complement strand
CGCCTCCGGACAGGGGCGTCGTATTCCAGTGGCTAAAACTCAGGTCTAGAGTTGGTGCCGTATTCGCACCAAAAACACTAACCCAAGCTGGCGGGGCGTCGACCGGATTTAAAACCCAGGCTTCACCGTTCTGCCATTTTTGTGGAAGATTAGCGGGTAAGAAGTACAGCGAATATAATGTGAGGCCAAATAGAATTATTATGATAACTATCCCGATAACTCCCGACTTTGAACGCAACAGCTCCTTGAGTAGAGAGGGCCTTGAAGGGCGGTTTCTCTTCTGAACAGTAGACTCAAAGTTCGACAAGCTAGGCGCTTACCCTTATTCTGGGATCAAGTATCCCATACACTAGCTCGCCAATGAAGAGGCCGATCAACAGGATTATGGTTAGGACGAATGTGATTCCCAGGATCACGGGGAGATCATTTGCAAATATAGCTTCGTAAGTAAGCAGGCCGATCCCGGGCCAGTTAAACACGATTTCAATAGTTAGGGCACCCGCAAAGGACCCAGTAATTGCCAGGATAGACTGCGTCGTTATTGCTGGAGATGCCGTCCTAAATATATGCCTGAAAAGCAATCTAGTTTCGGACATTCCTCGCGCCCGCGCAGTCAGAACAAAATCCTCGCCCATGGTGCTGACCACCAGACTCCGAACGACGTAAGCAAAGCCGCCCAGTCCCACGATCAGGTAGGCGAGCATTGGCAGTGCCATGTGTTGCAGTACGCTCAGGCCGAAGAAGAATGGATTTGAGGGAGGCGGAATCGAGGTCATGCCTGCCGTTGGAAAGACGTTCAATCCATAGCCCAACGCTGCGATGAGGAGAAATCCCAGCCACCACGCGGGAAGACTCGAATGTACTACTGCGATGAAAGGTATTATCCTGTCCCAACCGCTTCCGGCGGACTTGGCTGCAAGAAGACCAATGATCGTGCCGAGGGCGATGAGTATGATCGTTGCAGTCGTAAAGAGTAGAATAGTATTAGGCAGATAACCAGCAATAATTGTGCTGACACTCGTCGAACCGTCCCACTTCAAGGTATACGCTTGACCGAAGTTGAGAGTTAGGAGCTGATACATCTGAATGAAGAAGCGAATGACCGGCGGTTGGTTGTAGCCGAAGGATAACAAATAGTTAGTTTTGTACGTCTCGACCAAAGTGTGAAGCTGTTGGGCGTTGCCGTGATAGCCCCCGATCAGCAGATTCCTTTCAAAACCTGCGGCAACTGCCGTCGCTGAGTTTGTAACTACTTTTTGGATTATTCCCGCGGTAGCAATGTAAAGTATGGAAACTGTTGCGAACAAAACCAGAGTATAGGAAACGGCCCTTGTGACAACAAAACGGCCAAAGCCCATGTGACTATTTTTCTTTCCTTTCGCTAGGTTCTCAATACTATTGGGTAAGTTGCAATTATGCTTTGTTACCCATGAGGACGGAACTTACCCACTGAACTATGGCTATAGAAAAATACTACCTCTCTTGCCAAAGAGAGGCAGACAGGTCGGATTCACCCCTGTTTATGCCGGGGCGGTTGCTGGGGCGGGTCTTCTCCTTACAAAGAGCACTACGGCCGCGATGATGATTATCACGACCACTATCCCAGCAATGATTTCCAAGTCTGCATTGCTGACTGATGGAGCGGCTGTTGTCGTCGATGTAGTTGATGTTCCCGATGTCGTTGTGCTACTGACCGAAGTTGGCACAGTGGTACTGGTGGATGTGACCGGCCCGAGTATAGTCGTAGAGTAAGTCTGGGGACGGATAATTGTAGAGTTCGCAGAGTCGGCATAGATAGTTATTGTGTATGCGCCTGCCGAAACAGTTGGGATTGTGTAGGACGCACTACCTCCGGCACCGCTAACTAACTTTGCTTGGTTCACGATATTCGTGCCGCTAATCAGCTGGATGGTGAGGTTTACGCCTGATGTCGGAGTTCCAACTCTACTGCCAAGTGGGGTCGACAGCGTAGTAATTGGAATCGTAGTTCCAGGTGTGACCGTTGCTGGAACCGTGGTGGACACTGAGATTTCCGCGGCAGTGGTGAACATTGCCGCTGGCAGATACGGTGAACCAGGTCCTCCGAGACCGTAGTTGGGGTTGACACTAAGTATTGCAAAGTTAGGGGTCGTGGTTGCTTGGAAGTTACTAATGAAGTAGGGACCATTTCCTATAATGGCATTGTCGTATTTGCCAATGAAATTTGCCGCATCTGTATACATTGCAGCCTGCGTGCCAGGCGTTACCATAGTGACGCCCGTCAGAGTTTGCAGCTGGTTTATCGGACCTGGCAGGAAATCCTGCGACGCTCGCGCAGTGAGGTCATTCTTTAGGGCTGTAACGTCTGCCTGCGCTCCGTTTTGCCCTGAAGCAACTAGCGTTAACTGCGTGTTGTGGTGTGAAACCGCTCCAGCAGCAGTCCATGCGTACGCGCCGCTCCCAACCACATCCGACATTGCTACATATGTAGTCCAAGGCATTGAATAGATGGCAGAAGGCACTATGTCCTGCATTGTTATGATTGCAGCGTAGTTAGGATCTTCGAATATGTAATTGGAGTATACTTGAATTGTTGTCGAGTTTACTAGCTTGAGGCCAACTATGTTCGCTAGCCCTGGACCGTCTTCAGCTTGTACCTCGCTGTCGTACACTTTGCTAGTGGGAGTAGATGCGTTGACAGTAGCGACGTACGGATACAAGAGGTCTGCTAAACTCCAAGTTTCATTGTCGGCGAAACCTAGGTGGTTGACCGAGTTCGCGAAGTTCACCGTGAATTCCAGTTTGGCGGTAGCTCCGCTAGTGACGTTCGCCCAGGCTCCGGTTGTTCCATTATAGTTTACCGCGCTGCGAGGAATCGAGATGGACCCGGATGGACTGGCCGCATTTACCGTCAACGTATAGCCGAATGGCAGGAGATATCCAGTACCTGGATCTGATATGTCGACAAAAGGAAGAACGGTACTCAGCAAATCGGCGCTGTATGCGTCTCCCTGTATACGCAGAGGGTTAATGTTGTATTGGGTAAGATATCGAACTCCCAAAGGTACAGTACCTCCCGACGGATTCGTCATTGTTAGAGCACTCTGAAGATTGAGGACTGGAGTAGTGGTCACGACTGGATCGAGGCCGGTTACGAGCGATGGGTTCACACCGTACACGTTGAGGCCCGTCGCCACCCAATCGTTGACGCCCATTTCAATTTCGTCGGCAGCATAGGCGCTCAGTACAGCAGTCCGTGCTGCCGCTGTAGTGTAAGTGCCCGCCAGAATTTCGTAATTCAGATAATCGACCTTGTCCGAGAGCGCTACTATGTCCGGCGGCGTGGCATTCAAAGTGGGCCACGCAAAGTTTGCGCATTCGCAACCGGCAAGCGGTCCGGTGTAGTTGTCACTGTACGGGACTTCGGAACAGTCCGCGCCGTCAAAGCAGACCTGAAGCTCGTCGCCATAGTATCCAAAAACATTACCATAGGAACCAAAATAGAGATCCCACGGAGTCACTGGCGTCCCTCCAGTTCCATTGACTGGGTCCTCAGTAAACACGGTAGCTGATGCAGTGGTGAGGTCCATCGCTTCTTCAACCACAGTGAAGCCGAGGTTGATAAGCTGGGTGGAAATGTAACCAGCGTACTGGCTCCTGAAAGGATCGTCAGTGCGATCCGCAATGTAAACGGTGACTGGATTGTTATCGAAATAATACTTGCTATTGACATATTTCGCGCCATTTGCCGTTAGAGTATTGTAAATCGTTGTATTCGCGAGCTGGAAATTGTAGGTAAGATAGCTCTGGTAAGGAGCAGTAGCGTTTGCAACTGTCAGGCTATCTGGAGCAACTCCGTAGACCTGATCGACCGGCACGCCTTCGCCGCCAAGAATATCGTCAACGAAATACTGTCTGTTCATCACATAGTTGAAAGCCTGCCTGACTTGCGGGAAGTAGAATGGATTCCATACGGATGGCAGTGCAGGAGATACCGCAGACCATGTGGTATTCTCGGGATTCACGATGATTTCGTAGAGAGTATTTGGAGTAGATATTTGTTGATAACTGGAAGGGAGACTGCTAACTTCCACAGGAGTGAGCTGATAGTCATATGACCCTATCTTTCCATTTACAAGATCTGAAATCGCTGACGAATCTTCTCCGTTATAGCTCGTAACCGTGATCGAAGAGGCGCATGGAAACGATGTGCATGATGCAGAAGCAGCCGCTGCTGAGAAAGTAAGATTAGCCAGACCGCCTAAACCAGCTGAGAGAGCAGATACTGCAAAAACTGCAACTATACATAGTGCCAAAATACGGGAATTTCTTTTAGTTCGTTCTTTGGAACCCATAGAATTCGCGGGTATTTCGGCGCAGCTAGTGTATTTATCGTTAGTTACCAATTTTGTGCGAATACCTGAGTCAATGGCCTCGCTATTTTTTTGCAGTTGTGATCCCAGATTTCTGAAAATGAGTGCGATTGACGAGTACCAGCATCAAGAGACACGCGAATCCCAAAGCTGAATTTGCGTAAAATGGCAGCTGCGGTCTGATCGCATAAAGAATTCCGGTTGAAATTACACCGGGCAAATACAGGAGCAGACTTCCAGTGTAAAAGACCCCCATTGAAACTCCCCTTGAAGCTGGATCAGCGATATCAGCAATCCAAGCATTCACGGCAGGTCCGTCCATCACTCCGAACAGTTGCCAGAGCCCAATGCCAATCGAAGCGATTTCGAGATTACCTTTTGGCGCCAGAACGAAAATGAATACGAAACTCGATTCTCCTATCCAGCTCAAAGCTATCGTTTGCAATCTTCCTATCTTGTCAGATAGTTTTCCAAATGGCAATCTGGAAATCGCCGAAATCTCGATAATGATGAAGAAAATTCCGCCCATGTTTACTGTGTTTAGATCCAGCACATTGTGCGTGTACAAAGATACAACGAATGATTGCTGATTTGCGAAAAAATTGTAGAAAGCATATGCCAATAGTATAGATAGCAAAGTTCTATCAGTGAAAAGTTTGTTTAGGTTCGCAAGTAAGGAAGGGCGCTTTTGTAACGCGGTCTCGTCATCGCGTTTCAGCGTCTCCTTTACTAAAAAAGTCCTCCCGAGTGCCGCGACTAGAGAAAGGATCGCCCCAAAAATGAAAAGTGGATAAAAGTCATAGTTATGTGACAGCGCCACCCCTCCGACGATGGGTGAAAAACCCGCGGTCAAGTAAGTGAAGAGTTGAAAGGTTCCCATCGCAGTGCCTCGTCTCTCCTTTTCAACGGATTCGGTCACGATAACGTTGGATATCTGAAGGAATCCGGTTCCAAGGCCCGTAAACAGGAAAGCTATTCCCGAAATAATCAATGAATGAGAAAAAGCGAGCAGCAAAACGCCGACCGTGGAAATGAAACCGGCGCTTGCGACGACCGGCTTCCGCCCATATCTGTCCGCTAGAATACCTGCCGGAGTGCTTCCAATCGCAATTAGAGCATACCAGCAGGTGTAAAGAAAACCGATTAAAACCGGGCTTGCCCCAAAAGTATTACTATAGTAAATCGGAAGAAACCAAGACCAAGTGTAGTTGCCAAACGTCGCAATCATCGACGTCGAGCCCAAAACTAAAACGTTTCTTTCGAGAGCAAAAGTACTCTTAATTCCGGTCTTACTGTCGCCCAAGAAGTATAGCGACTCGCTGGAATTTCACAGTATTTGAAGATATTAATCGGAAAAAGCTCATTGAATCTTCAATGCTTTCACCGAGAGGAATGCTATCGCGAGTACTGCTGCGGATGCCACTCCAAGAGCTGAGATAGTCACTCCAGTGCTCAGAGAAAAAGATTGGTAAAGGTAAATTGCCATGTAAGAAACGGAAAGAGATCCACCGATAGTTAGCACATAGGATTTTGCGTTTTTCGCGATCAAACCCGGCTCTACGGCTGTGAAGGCTAGCTTTCTCAAAAGGAAGGAAAGATCTAAGACGACAAATACAGCGAGTGTCTCGAAGATGAGAAAAACCGCCGTAAGATTGAGCAGTACCAGACTGCCAACCAAAAAAATTATCCCGAATCCAATTCTGTCAATCGCTAGTATGGCATCGTTATGCCCTAAAGTTGCTAACCCGTCCATCAGCAAAATGACGAAGAATAGCCAAAATATGGGCCTCAGGACAACAGATGAAACGATGCCAAACACAAACACGATCAAAAATGACACGGCTTCGTAGATATCGACGGAAGCAGATGCAGGGATTTTCATCGCTTTTTACATCCGCAACTGCTCGGCCCTGCGTGCCCAAGCTCTTCTGTTCAGCTCTATCGCTTCCTCGAGCGGTTGTGAGACGTGCCAGTCAATGACAACGGCATTGTTCTGTCTCAGCTGTCCGATGAGAGAGTCCCGTTCAAGGCGAGCGAGCGCCAGCGCGAGTCGTCCCTCTTCACCGAGCATAATGTTCCTGCGCAGGAGGCCATTTCCCACGGTACCTGCTTCAGCACCAAAGTCCAGCGGATTCGGTGAGATAACAAACAAATCGAAGTGAGCTCTCGAGAGATCGTTCACTGCATTTATCGATCCGTCATCCGCAAGCGGAGAAATGAAGATCACTTGCGATATGTGCGGATAAAAAAAGTGAATGTATTTTACGAGATTTCCTATCGCCCAATCCTCGCCCGGTCTTACTCTAAGCAGGCTCTCGACGATTCGATTGTGCTGCCTAATGCCGTAGCGGGGGCTGAGACGTTGAGAGTTGGCTGCTATAGCAAAAAGTCCAACCCTGTTCTTGTCTTTCAGGAGCCTGTCAGAGATTGTGATCGCTGCCCTCACCGAATGAGAAAAAGTTGATTCTTCTTTTCTGCCGATGGCGGACACGGCACGGCAGTCCAAGACAATCATAGTTTCTGCGCCGAGCTCCGCCATGTACTCGTTGACCAGTAAGCGATCCTCGTCACTGATTCTGGCGGAAGCTCTCCAGTTGATTCTTCTTGTGGTTTCTCCTTCGATATTTGGCCGGATGCTGAAGAAGTCCGATCCGATGCCCGTTTTTCGAGAAGAAATCTCACCGGGCCAGTACTTGGTTCTTCTCGGCCTCGGTTCAAGCCTGGATAAGCGTTCAGTGAGTTTTGGATAGACCGCTATTGCCGAGTCGAGAAATTGAACCGATTCGGATTGCAAGAAACCGTACGAGTCAGAACTGTACGTTGCAACCGGACCAAACTTGTATAGACCGAAAGTCCTCGGTTGAATATCGTACGAGAAGCTCTTGGTTTCAAAGGGCCCAAGGGAAAAAGAAAACGCCGACTTCTCGTTTACCTTCAGCAACTCCGCGGAAACATAATCCCTTACTTGAAAAAACGGAACTTGAGTATTCGATCGGTTTGAGACTCTCAAGATCACGGTTGCAGTGTCCTGCTCGTAAAGCCTCGGCGTGGGGATCGTCCGCTGGACATCGATGCTTACTCTTGGCGATCTGATGGTGAGGAGGACGATCCCGAAGATCGCCATAATGGCTAGGGAAACAAAAATCAAAACTGAATTTGTGATTACGCCGATGATGAAAGTCCCGATCGCCAGAACGGCAAAAGCGACAGCTTTCGACGAGATTGAATCCTTCTCGATTTTTTCCCGAGAGTCGGTAGATGGGTTCTGCATTGAAAAGGATCCTATCGCTGAGTTTTCGGTACCTCGACTCTCTCCAGGATATTTTCAATAATAGACTCTGGTTTCGTTCCCCGTACCCACTGTTCTGCTGTCAAGATTATCCGATGCGACAGCGCGGGAACGCAGACTGCCTTTACATCGTCGGGTAGCACGAAGTCCCTTCCCCTAACCCAGGCTCGTGCCTTGGAAAGCTTGAGGATTGCGAGTCCTCCCCTTGGGCTGGAACCTATCTCAATCGTACTGTCCTTTCTTGTCCTAGTAACAATATCCACGATGTACTTTTCGATCTCGCGTTCAATATGGACCTTCTCGACAGCCCCTTGCATCTCGATTACCTGTTCCTTTGTTGCAACTTGGTCGATCAAAACTTCATCGC
>JASHSF010000284.1 GCA_030036955.1 Nitrososphaerales archaeon | reverse complement strand
ACAGGATAGCTTCCGATGACAGTCGTTGCCGGAAACTTTAGCTTTGATAACGATCTGTTAACTGAAATTCCTTCTTGCAAGCTGCGTCCCCTTATCTATTGCGAGAAGCTTTTGGTAGGTGACGTCCCAGTTTCGAGTCCGTAGACCACAATCGGGATTCACTGATATGCGCGAAGGATCTTTGAGTATTTTAGCTGCGACTAAAATCCTGTCCCGGACGAGCTCGGGTGTCTCAATGATGCTCCTTCCTTCGGAATATGCGCCGTTTCCGGGTTTATCTGAGTAATCGTGAACGTGACTGACTCCCAATCCGAAACCTCCCGTGTATCCCTCATCGTCGAATGTTTGTAGAATTCCATATCCGGGTCTTGCCCCAAGAGACACTCCTAGATCAGAGGTGTCCCGGTTTGCGAATTCAAGTGCCAGCTGCGTGACATCCTTGAGGCGCGGTGTGTAATGAGCGAGCAAATTGTAGTCGCTATAACAGTTGTGAACGCTGAAAGTGCAGTTCTCGAAACCGCTCGTGAGCTCGTTTATCGCTTCGACAAAGAGCTCCATTTCTTCAACGTCGGGCCTCGTGGTGATAGCGGGTTCATCTATCTGAATCCAGGCCGCTCCGTGCGATATGAGCTCGGCGAATTCGCGGCGCAAGACATTCCTTACGAGATCGAGAATGAACCTCCTTCGAGCTTCAAAATAGATCCTGCGAAGATCAGGCAGCTTCTTCGGGTCATGCTCTTTCCGAAGTTCTGTTTCATAGTATTCGTTGAATGACCAGTCTACAACGGTATAAGGTCCGGTAATCGGAACCTTCACGAACTTGCTCGTGTTGGATTTCACGAATTCAAATTCTGCAAGGTGAATCGGTTGCTTGAATCTTGGCTCGGCGACAACAGCACCCTTGTTGAAATATTTGTAATCGAAGGAATGAACTGACCCCAGTAGCTTGAACCCTTCAATGTTTCTGACGAGGTGCTCGTACATCTCTACCCTCCACTGCTCGCCGGAGTAGACGCGATCAAGATTTGTTTTATCAAAGAGGGCGAGCACATAGCGGACCGACCAGTCGCGAATTGCATTCTTCTGTTCCTCGCTCGGAGGGTCGCTCGAATTTTGTCTCGTCTTCAGGAGCACAACTAAATCAGAATAGTTGGCAATGTCGAGTGTCTTTCCCCACTTTTCTGCCTCGGCCACGTCCCGCTGAAGTATTCTTGCTTCGTTCGACACTCCCTTCACGCGCCAGTTGGGCTTTGCGATGCTTCCTATCTCTTGCGTGGGGAAAATTTTCTTTTCGCTATTTTGATCTCTTTGCATCTTGACTAGCGCCTACACCTATGCGAGCTTCGAGTTGAGCAGGTTCTTTGCTTTCGACATCGACTCGAGCTTTCCATCCGCTGCTGTGCGCGGGAGAAATTTAAGATCCGAGCTCGGCAAAATCACTATTCCTTTTGGATTAAGAGCATCAGAAGCTTGCTTGCAGAATCCCGAAATCCACTCCGGGCTCTCGAGCAAGGAATTTCTCCCGTCCACGCAGCCGCAGCCAAGCGACTTCCCATCGAATTGAATGGATGAGATGTCCCTGAGCGATGTCTGTGTAAAGTCGATTCCAATGGTTGACACGTTTTCGAGCTTGACCAGCTTCTCTAGGATTTTAGAGCAGTCTCCGAAATAAGTGTGAAGCCAGATGTCAATATTCAAACCCGAAATGCAATCAGAAAAAACAGAGAGAAACGCAGCTAGGTGTTCGGGATTAGTTATTGCGGATTCGCCGTACCTGTAGACCAGCGACGGTTCATTGATCTGAACGGTAGAATAGTCCTGATTAGAAAGAACGTTTATCGTGGCGCGCAGTACGCGACCGAATTCTCCAATAAGATCAATCTTTGAATTGTAAAAGTGATTCTCGACGAGGCTCGCCAACGTGTAGGGGCCAGGAAGAGAAATCTTTCGGCGAATCTTGGATTTCGCTAAGGAATCTCGATCGGAATACTTTTCGAGGGAAACGGGCTTTTCCGTGTCGAGTTTTCTTTCCGCTGAAGGTTTTCGGTAGAACGAGTTTGTATCGAACCACCTCGAAAGATCTGCACCTCCTTTCAGCCCGGCAGCGCCTTCAGAAAACGGCCTTATGAAATCCTGCCATCTGAGCTGACCGTCGGAGATAGTCGCAAAGCCAAGATCGCTTTCTAGCTTCGTTAGCTCTTCACTGTCAACACAGAAGGCAGCGTCGAGATCCTCCGCGGAAGCTCTGCCGCGTTCAAAATCTCTTGATACCTTTACCGTATTTTCTGATCTGGGGTGTAATCCCGTCAGGGAAATTTCAGTTTGCAATTGCATTTTAGAAAACAGTTGGAATTATCAGAAGCTCTAAGTACATTGTATTAATGCAAAACTGACAACGATATTCCTAAAGGAATTTTTTAGAGGGCCATTTATTATTCGCGCAAAAAGCAATAAATGCGATGGATCACTTTGTTTTTAAAAAATCGGTAATTGAATGAATTTGAACTTAGAGATCACATTTGGAAACGCCACCCCTACAAGCAAAATGCCGGTTGAATTCGTCGAGAGGAAAGGAGTTGGACATCCAGACTCGCTGTCTGACAGAGCGGCAGAGGAGCTCTCAATTTCGCTCTGCCAGTATTACATGGAAAACTACGGCAGAATCTACCATCATAACGTCGACAAGTGTGTGCTCGTCGGCGGGCAAGCTGAAGCTTGGTTTGGCGGGGGGAAGATCAATGAAAAAATCTATCTACTGCTCGTCGGAAGAGCGGTCGCAAAAATCCAGGGTAGGGAGGTCCCGATAGAAAAGCTCGCCCAGGACACGACGAACGACTGGATCAAAAAAGTCATGCACCACTACGACACGGAAAAGAACATTGAAATCGCCACAAAGATTCGCCCCGGAAGTGTTGATCTCGTTGGAAACTATGACTTGAAGGATGAGGTTCCGCTGGCTAACGACACTAGTTTCGGCGTATGGTACGGGCCGAACACCGACCTCGAAAACGTCGTCCTGAACATCGAAAAGGAGCTAAACTCTTCGGAATCAAAGAGACTCCACCCCGAAATCGGTGAAGACATAAAGGTCATGGGGGTCCGCCGCGGATCCCATATCAACGTGACAATTGCGTGTGCTCTAATTTCGTATTTTGTCAAAGATAAAACAGCGTATAGGGACTCGAAGGAAATTGTGAAGGAAATAGCTGAAAAGGTAGCTGCAAGAAACACTTCTCTTCCGGTTCGAATTGCTGTTAACACCGCGGACAATCTCGAAGAGGAAATTTATTACCTGACTGTCACAGGAACAAGCGCCGAGCACGGTGATGACGGTCAGGTGGGAAGGGGAAACAGGGCAAACGGTCTCATAACGCCCTTCCGACCAATGACCCTCGAAGCGACGGCAGGAAAAAACCCGATCAACCACACAGGAAAAATCTACAACATTGCTGCAAATAAGATCGTTTCGGCAATTCAGAAGGAGTATCCTGAAATTGAGCAGATATACTGCTACATCGTTTCCGAAATCGGCAAGCCGATTAGCCAGCCCCAGGCGGTGAACGTGGAGCTATTTTCAGCCCAAAACTCGAAGCTCCAAAGCGATGTCGAGTCGATAGTACAAGAGCACATGGCGGAGCTTCCGGTTCTTTGGAAAGAGATAGTAAGGCGCGAGCACTCGATTTTTTGAAAAATGTACGTGTCAACGACGGGCTAGCGAAGGATTTGATCCATGTCCGGTTGACTCGAGCTTGGGATTGCCTCCGCAAGATCGCCTGAAGCTACAGATGGCATCTTGTCTGCCAGGGGGGTGGCAAGATCCTTCAGCTCAAGATAGCTTGCGAGAAATCTCAAACCCTTTTCAGTGGTCTTGTAAAGGGTCACTTTTTGATCTGGGTAGTGCGACTCTTCGAGTAGTTCACTGTCTCGCAGAAATTTCAAGTAGTCACGCAGCATTGTGTGGCTCAGATTGGCCTTGTACATCAAGTGCGTTTTCAGCGCGCCGGTCTTCGCAATCGTAAGAATGTTCGCGACGATACCCAAACGGTTTCTATTCTTAAAGCCCACCTGGAGTTTCTGCGCATCGGGCAACAGTCCTCCTATCTCGAAATCCATTCAGCAGCATCCCTTGAGCAGAATGGACTTTCGCGGTATTTCAAAGATGAGATTACAAGCGCTGTTGTCGTAAGACAACAGGTTCACTTGTAATTTTGGATAAAGCCAGGATAACTATTGCCTTGCTTTTTCGAGGCGTTTGTCTACGTC
>JASHSF010000283.1 GCA_030036955.1 Nitrososphaerales archaeon | reverse complement strand
GCGATTTGACTTTTACCGGAAAAATCCTTGGGGCGAAGGAGAATCACCAATCCTGAAACTAGTTCCCAGCAAAATTGTCTGCTGGGGATTCAAGTAAAAACTCACGACGAAACGACTGGCACTGAATTGAGCCCAGAGTTCGCAGAGTAAAGGTAGCTGTTGGAACCGGCGAAAACCATTCCTTCAGGACCTCCATTCTTGTCTGAAACTGAATTGGTGACTTGAGAATTTATGGCTACCATGGAGAACGCCGTCGTAACGTAGGCGTCCTTGTTCGCAGGATCGTAGAGTACCGCGAGAGGACTGAGTGATTGGCTTGCTGCTCCTACCCTAACTCTTGCAACAAACTTGTTCGCTGTAGCGCTAACAACCAAGACGTAGTTCGAGAATGTAGCGGGCACACAAAGACAGTTGTTCGCAGGGTCAAAAAGCGAGAAACCCGGAAGCCAGCGCTTTACAATTCGTCGTCAAGAGGAGAGGGGCATGTATGGGAAGGTCTTTCTAGGTTTCGAGACAACTGACTCCTTGCCGATCCCGAGACGAATTGGTGTATTCGCGGCAATTGAGAACATGACATCCGGAGCGTTGTCTGTGAGGGAACGTCCGTTCCATTCGGCAAAGCCGAACGAGGCTGGCGTTCCGATCTCGTAGGGAAGAATGTTCGGAAGGAATCGGTGCGCGACCTTCTCCGCATATGCCTTGGGATCTTCTGCCGTTCCGTAAGCTGAAACTACGGCGGCGATTTCCGTCATGATGATCTCCCCGTGAGTCGCAAAGTCATCAGCAGGTCGTCCGCCATTTAGGCGGTTTCCGAGATCTTCGTTGAACTGTGTGAAAAGCGGATGGATCATTGGTAGCCCTGCTCGGTTGTGTGGCCACCATCCGCCAGCGTCAGTAGCTAGGCTCGCGACAGCCCACACGCCGATATGGCGACTGCCGCCTGTGCTAGCGAGCAACTCATTATCGGGAATCTCCAGCACGATTGAATAAAGAGTGTGCCCGGCGAACAAATTCTTCGCGCGACGCGCATCCCACCCCGCCAGGTCCACGACTTTACCATCTTGAAATGCATGACCGACGGCGTGAAGCACATCTGGTTCGATCCAAAATGGATCGCCTGCCTTACCTGCCCAGACACGCAAACCCGAAGCAGTAGTCGCGGGATCTTCTGTTGTGCCTTGTGCAACAATGTCGCCCGCTGCATGTGGATCGATGGCACTTGCTCCCATGGTGCGACGCAGAATGAATCTCTGCTTTCCATTCCCGTCGCGTGGTTCGAACGTAAAGCGGTAGGTAATGTCCTCTACCGAATCGCCGTTGAAATCGATCTTGAATTCATACATACCCTCGGGATGATAGCCAGGCGCCGAGACGGACCCGAAGATTGAATGGCAGACACCAATTGCAAACACTGTGCCCATTTGGCCGCGGAACACGTACTGGTCGGTGATATCAAGACGGATATCTTTTCGAGCAAGGGGTGAGTCTAGATGATGCCCCACGACTGTTCTCCCCCTATCTTTGGTTCCGAACTCTATAGCGTAATTTATGGTTTTCTTAAATCTCGATATCCAGTTCTATCTCCGCTTCCGAACTACGATTTACGATCAATTAACGCCTACTTCTTAACAGGCTAGTTATTGAGATCTAAGCCATGCCCTAAGGAGCTAGATTGTGGGAGAATGTATTTGGAAGTGACGCCGAGGTCTTCGCGTGGATCTCCAAACCACTTTTTTCGGATCAACAATCCTGTCAAATTTTTCCGAGCTGAGGGTTGAACGGATGCCACAGATCATTCACATCTTTTTGGGAAACTCTTGTTTTCCTGAAACTCCAGTTACTAACAAGCGTAAAGTGAAGCTAAGGTTAGTTGGAAAATTGGTTGGTATTGAACTGTTCAGTACGATTCGGACACGGATTTGCTAGTAAATTTCCATCCGCAGAGTTCTGTCCTCGCCTGATTTATCTTCGCGCAGGATTTCCATTAATCAGCTAATATTCTCAACTTCGCTTGTCTGCTACCAATGTTAACTTCGCATAGCAAATGGTAAATCCCTTGCCAAGAAGTTCAACAACGAGATCTTTGAGCTCCGACTTTCAGATCATTTTACTACAGGCTGTTTCACTTTCTGAAGAGCCCTAATTACGTTGTCGCTCAAATTCAGATGCTGTCTTACGAGCTCCGGCGGTATCAACGCCATCCACTGATTAAGAGAGACATCCTGGAAACTGGGACTTTTGAAAATTTCCAAATATCGAAGTGGAACATCCGATGTATTCTCGACGTAGTGTCCATAAGCATATGGGACTAAACCCACATCTCCCGGGGAGAAATCAAAAGTTCGTGCATTGTGTTCTGCGGCAAAAACGGTCATCCGAGCTGTCCCTTCGATGTAGTACTGCCACTCTTCGTTATTTGGATGCCAATGAATCTCTCTCATACCACCGGGCTCTACCTCGACTATTGCAGCAGCGATTGTCGACGCGGCTGGAAACCTAGTCGAGTCGATGATTCGAGCGGTACCGCCACTCGTTTTTATCGCTGGCAAGTCTGAAATGTGATAGCTAAACGATCTCTCCCCAAGGGGATTTGCTACTTTATCGGAAGACAGCGGACCAGGTACTTCTCCCTGGAATATGTATCGCGTTCGATCGACATCAGTCGGAAGCTGCGAGAAATCGCGCTCCATCACTCCGAAATTCTTTGCAAGGACTTTCTTAGGAATACAGTTGAAAAAGTCGCTTATGAGAAAAGTCGAGTCTTCTGAGAAATTACCGTTGTCGAATGCGAGGAGGAATTCGCAGCCTTTTTCTAATCCTTGAATGGAGTGCGGAATACCAGCAGGGAAATTCCACATGTCTCCGGGACCGACATCATCGAGGAAATTCTGCCCATTTTGGTCAACTCCGCTCAAGCGTGCACTTCCGGAAAGCATGTACGCCCATTCAGCTTCTTTGTGCCAGTGCAGCTCCCTGATGCCTCCCGGCTTCAAGCACATGTTGACGCCTGCTATGGTGGTCGCTGCAGGAAGCTCACGTTGAGTAATTTGTCGCGCCCAACCACCATCCTGAAGTCTGTTGTGTGCCATAGAGAAAGAAAATTTCAGATTTGGTATAGTACCGTGGTCAGTAACCGGAGGGGCGATGATATCTGGATTCTGTCGATCGAGCATAATGTTGCGGGGACCGTTGTCAGGAGCTCCCTCGATTCCCCTAATTGGCTGCGGAACTTCGTTTGATTGTACACCTTTTTCTAGGACCTGCAATATGAGATCGCCTTTCTGAGGACGAACGGCTCCTAATAAATCCTGTACTATGCGGTCCAGCTTAGGAGCTTCCGATTTGCAAACCTACTCTAATTTCTCATACACATAACAATTCATTCTTTGAATTCTTAAAGAACTGTTTTTTGCATTGCCTCTAAGATATTTGCCCGAGTCCTGAAAGGACTGCTTATTGGAGCTTGTGTTGGCTACCGACTCGCTCCTCGGGGTATTGCCACATGAATGCGCTTCGATGAGAGGTGTCTACCATTGGAGATCGCGCCACTCTCAGCGGGGGCTCCTTGTGCGAGAAACTTCGGAAGCCCGAAGCAACATTTCATCTAGCCAAA
>JASHSF010000282.1 GCA_030036955.1 Nitrososphaerales archaeon | reverse complement strand
ATTTCAGAAACAGCAGAGGATAATCCCCCGCCGCCTAGGTCGTTGATAGCAGAAGCAAGGTGCTTTGCCGAAATTTGGGAAATTGCTCGCTTCAGTTTCTCCTCTTCTATTGGATTCGGTATTTGAACGGCAGATCTCATTTCGCCCTTTTCGGAATTCAAGGCCCCGGAAGCGAAGTTAACTCCGTGTATTCCCTCTCGTCCGGTTCGACTGCCTGCGAGAAGGAGATAGTCTCCAGATTTTGCCGACGCAGAGTAGTTCTTGCTCTTCAGCACCCCGACGCATCCGCAAAAAACCAGAGTGTAGCCCGCATAGCTATCGTCAAAACATACAGCTCCGTTGACGGTTGGTATCCCCATGTTGTTCCCGTAGCTTCCAATTCCGGCAACCACTCCCTTCATCAAATATTCGGATGACTTCGCTCCTTTCGGGAGGCGGAGGGAACGTTTCCCGGGATCCGAGAAACACAAAACATCAGTATTAGCGATTGGTTCTGCCCACACGCCAAGGATATCTCGAATTACACCGCCTACCCCGGTAGCTGCCCCGCCGAAAGGATCTACCGCGCTGGGATGATTGTGCGTTTCGACCTTCGCTGCTATCCAGTAAGATTTGTCAAAATCGATTAAACCGGCATTATCCTCGAAAGCTGATACGAGCCATTTAGGCGACAGCTCCTCCGTAGCTTTTCTGATAAAAGATTCGAAAAGTCCGGGTATTTCGACACCTTCAAAAAGAATCTTTGATTTGAAAACCTTGTGAAAACAGTGCTCGGACCAAGTCTGGCCGATTGTTTGCAATTCGGTTTCGGTGGGCTCTCGGCCTATTTTCTTGAAAAATTCTCTGATTCTCCTTATTTCTTCACGACTAAGACCCAGATTCATGTTTTTTGACAGTTTCAGAGCTTGCTCTTCGCTGGTTTCAACGAACTTGAGAGCGCTCGTCGTTTCAGCTATCTCTAATTTCTTCCACCTCTATGCTGAAATCGTCTTTAGTAGGATTGGCAAGGAGTCGCTTGCAAATTGAATGAGCAATCCTTTGCGCCTCAGCCTTTGTCGGTGCCTCGACAACTAATTCGTAGCCTTTGGCTACCTTGCAATTCAGAACTGGAAATGTTAGGTCAACCAACGACTTTCTGACAGTTTCAGCTTCAGGATCGAATTCACCCCTTTTCAAACGAACATCTATGCGTGCTCTAAATTTCAAGTGTGGCGTCGTTCCATCCTGTTTCATTTCAACGGTCCTTGGGTTTTAAATGGAGAATGCTCGTGATGCTCCTTCGTAACGACTAACAATAATCCAGCCCGAATCTGTTACGCGTCCGATTTTCTTCGATGGGAAATACCTGTCAAGTTGATCGAGCACCCCATCTGAATCCTCTTTTGCCACTACAACCGCGAATCCGATTCCCATATTGAACGTGCGAAACATTTCCTGAATGCTGACCTTTTTTCCTAGTTCTCTTGCGGAGTCAAAAATTAACCTGAATATATCTGGCATCTCACCAATATTGTCTAAATCGAATCCTATTCCCTTTCTTCGAACTGTGCCCCTGCCTCTCTCGCTAGTGACATCTGCCTGAAATTCAGCTAGTCTTGAAAATTTAGCCAGGCCATCGCCGGTTACATGGATCGCTGCTTTCAAGTTGAAGCGCCGATTCACTGCTTCTAGAGCTTTTGCATATATCCGAGTAGGTGTCAGGAGCTCTTTGATCAATGGACGCCGAAAACCCTCAGGAGTATCAAAAGGATCGAATCTCCCTCGCCAATTCTTGAGGAGTATTTTCCTAGCTAGAGTTACACCGTTTGAGTGAACTCCTGAGCTTTCAATTCCTAAAATATCATCTCCAGCTCTTATGTTACCACGAATAACATCCTGTTCCCACGCAGTGCCTAGACCTGAAACAATCAAATCAAAAGGCAGCGAGTTTGTTTCAGCCTTTAGAGATGGATGTAGTATCTCAGAAACATCGCCAGTTTCACCTGAGGCTAGTGTGGCCCCGCAAAGTTGAGTTCCAGCCTGCACTCCAGCGATGATCTTTCGAACAATTTTCCGATCCGAATTTGCTATGTGTATGGCGTCGTTAAGTAGAATCGTTCTTGCCCCCGAACGTGCAATGTCGTTGGCAACCATTGCCACACCGTCAATTCCAATCGTCGAGTAACCGTCAGGGTCGAGCTCAGCAAGTAAGGTCTTCGTACCGACGCCCTCGATTTCAAAATCCAAGTAATACGGAGAGTTTTTCCCCGATCGGTAAAGGCGTCCAAAAGGAAGTTCAAGCGGTTTTCCATAGGGGTAGTCTTCTCTTGATGGCAGATTTTGAGTGATCATCTGCCTCAGTTTAGCTCGGGAATTGCGATTGACTCCCGAAGCTCTGTAAGAGAATTCAGAACTTCGGGACATATTGATTCATGCTATGAATTTTCGGTAATAGAATTTAGTTCGAAGTCTAAGATTTGATACTCTTCAGTCGCTTTTCCCATCGAGCCGCAACCTGCAAGGTTTTCTTTTGTGCTATCCCAGTATAGAGCTTCGGGTTTTCAATAAATTTTCTCTTTGAAGCAGGAATTTGTTTGTAGTAATTCCTCAGTTCAGGATCTTTTTTGAGCGCCTCGACGAACGAAGAACCGCTCGCGATTGCGCGTTGAACCGAAACACGAGCTCTCTCATGTGCGTCTTCGTCCCCCGACATAGCAGAAAGCACGTAGAATGGCTCTGCCGCCATGGAGTCCAGGCTGCGGGAAAGATTGGTTTCTATGTTAACGAGATCAACTTTGATTCTTGCTTTTGCCGTTTCTTCGTTCCAGATTGTTCGAGTGAGGCGCCTTACGCAATAATCGAAAATGGTAAGCAGCTCTGGGAGATAACGCTGCGAGCTCGAGTTTGTGAGGTCCCTTTGATGTTCCGAAACCTGATCGAGATAGACAGTGACCATCTGCGGCATGAACTTCTTCCAAAGGCTTTCCACATTTTCGAAATTGATTGGGTTTCTTTTTTGGGGCATAGTTGAAGACCCAACTTGCTTTGAGCCGAACTCTTCTGTTATTTCGCCAATTTCGGTCCTTTGGAGATTACGCATATCACGAGAAAAGTTAGCCAAAATCCCGAATGTGGAGACGACGCTGTGGAAGAGATCAGTGAGAGGTTCAGGTTGCACAATTTGAGTCGAGACCTCGCTGGACTTCAGACCAAGGCTTGAGAGCAAGTCTTCTTCGAACTTTTCGGGGTTGTTGGCAATTAGGGATAACGGCCCGTAAACGCCGACCGCGCCAGCAAATTTTCCGGTGAGAGCTTCGGATGATTCCTTTAACTTTATGATCCTTTTGCCTAATCTGCTCACGTAGTAGGATAGAAAGAATCCGAAGGTTATGGGTTCTGCATGTTGTCCGTGTGTTCGTCCTGCCTGAACAGTGGAGGCGTATGCTTTTGATATCGAAATAAGCGCCTTCTCAAAAGCTATCAAGTCGGGCAAGATCACGTTTGAAACTGCGTCCTTGAATCGGAGCGAGTTGGCAGTGTCTACGATGTCATAGGAAGTGGCCGTTAAGTGAACATATGGCTTTGCTTTGTCAGAAACTTTCCTGCGAATTACATTGGCGAGTGCCCTAACATCGTGCTTGATTACTTTCTCTTCAGCATACACTTCCATTGCCGAAACGTTCTGGCACGCGCGCTCTATCTCTGATGCGACAGAGTTGGAGCAAATTCCGGACCGCGCAAGCTGCCGCGCCAGTGCCGCCTCGACTTTGGCTTTGTAGGAAACGTAAGCCTGCTCCGACAAATACTTGACGAGTTCAGGAACGGCGTACCTAAAATCGGTAGGCGAAAAAAAGGCGTAAATCGATCCCTCATCAAAGCTACTTGATTTGGCACTGTCCGACAGTCGAACCTCTCCCCCCGTCTTGACTACGTGGTATTTTTCAAATCAGGCCAGCTTCAATTGTTCAATCAATTCGCCGACACTCAACAATCCAAGATCCCTGAGTTCTGAGACGCCCGACAACACCTTGAAAGCACCGACGCATCTTTTGGAAATCTGTTCGACGAGTAAAGGCGGAAGATTAGGGGCTTCACCGTCCCCGTTAAACCCTGTACTTGCTAGATAGTCTCGCAAAAATTCTTTGTCTAAACAGAATTTTTCTTGCTTTTCTCCCACCACGTATTTGTCTTTGTTCCAAAATCTTGCGGAATCGTGCGTCGGAGGTTCATCAATCTGAATCAGCTGGTCATTGATTCGCCCAAATTCAAGTTTGAAATCAGGAACGATTATTCCTTTGAGCCAGGCTTCGGTTTTGTAAAATTCGTATAGTCGAAAAGTCGCCTCCTCGAGTTCCTTCCATTCATCCTCACTGACTAGACCGCCTTCGAGCGCTGCCGCCCTTGAAAGCTCCGTGTCGTGTCCGACCTCGCTCTTGGTGGTCGGCGTGAGAATGATGTCCGGTAGCTCCTCAGCCATCCTCAAGCCACTTGGAAGCGACACTCCCGAAATTCTTCTTTCTCCCTTTGAATATGCACGCCAAGCGGATCCGTAAAGGTAGGCCCTAGTTATCCATTCAATGTCAATTCTATTCGCGCGTTTTACCCGCAAAGTACGATCGTTGATGGTCGATATGTAATGGTTCGGAAAAACGCTCTTTGTTCTCTTGAACCAGAAATCAGACAAACGCGTTAGCGCAACGCCCTTGCTAGGAATTGCGGTAGGCATGACCTTGTCGAAAGCGGAAATGCGATCCGTTGCGACGATCAACAGCTCGCTCTCGTCTTCTAGGTAGACGTCCCGAACTTTGCCCCTTCGTAGCAGCTTCTTGTCTTTCAGCTCTGATTGGTACATCACTGATGTATTTTCCAATTTCTCATTCCCCTCTCAAAATCTCAAATTTTCATGCCGTTTGCTTTTGCTGGTTTCTTTCAACGTCCAAGTTCACGATTTCCTTTCTTTTTTCCTCAAACTTTGATCTAATCAGAGAGGCAAGTTCCTTGTTACTCAAAGCAAATATTTGGGCGACAAAGTGAGCTGCCTTTTGAGGATCATTTACAAAAGCCACCGGGACATCCGACGGAGTGTAAGCGCTCGAAAAAACCTTTGAATTTTGGTATTTATCCAGATCCGGAGGACAAGCAATGACTGGGAATAGTCGCTGAGCTGCAATTACGCCGGACAGAGCGTCAGACAAACCAGCAACGCTTACTGCGACTATTTGGTCCCCGCTGTTGGCATAAATTTTCAAAAGTTCCAACAGATATTCCGGCGTGCGATGGGCCGAGGCAATCCGAAGATCGCAGTCGATAGAGTATTGAGATAGTGACTGCTTAATCTGTTCACAAAAAGGGAGATCGCTCTTTGACCCCATGAAGACAACAGTCTTTTGCTTCAAAAATATCTTACGATCTTGAAAGCTAATCGACCTTTATTATGCATATTTGGAAAGATCATTTTGGCCATCCATCAGGGCTGGATGGATGTGAGCTCCGTCCTTCTCCGAACATGATTTTTTTCGAAGAATGGCCCACGTGAACTATCGCAATTCCAATGTCGTTCACGTTCGTCCCAGTTGGTCCGCTGATGATCAAGGAGGATCTTAGCTTTCGGAAGTAGCTATTGGAGTCATTGTTGGAAAGAAACGTCTTCAGGCTAAGATGCATTTTTTTCGCTCTGCGATAGCTATCTGCGTCGACGATGGCCCCAGCGCAGTTAGTATTCCCGTCAATTCCATCAGTCGCGAAGAATGCCACGGTCAAGGATCGAGACGAGCAATCGCCCAAGCTCGCCAGAGCAGAAAGTGCTTCTTCTTGGTTCCTTCCGCCCACACCTGTCCCTCTCACTGTGACTGTAGCCTCTCCGCCCCAGACGAATGATTGGACTGACTCATTATTTTCGGAAGAGATCGAATCTTGACAAAATAATCCCACGAGGTTTCTGGCTAGATCTGAAGCTTCGCCTCGCCACGATGATCCCAGATAGTTGCAAGTTCTACCACGACTGAGTTTCTCCGTAATTGCTCTGCAAGCATCCTTGTTGCTTGCAATAATGTGGTTAGATACCTTGGAGAAGAGTTTACTACCGGACTTTGGCGTCTCTGGAATCTTTCCGGCGGCACCTTTGTTCAAATGAATTAGGACTGTTTTCGGAACTATCTTGGTTAGATCATATCTTCGCAAAACCTCCAATGCGTCTTGGTATGTGGTAGAATCAGGGTATGTTGGACCTGAAGCGATAGACTCCAAGTGATCTCCCACCACATCGGAAATTATCAAAGACAAAAATCTTGGAGATTGGTTTGCAAGTCGAACCAGTTGTCCTCCTTTTACGAGGGAAATGTGCTTTCTCACACAATTGATATCGTCAATGCTGGCCCCTGCCTTCAGCAGGAAGTCAGTTGTTTCGATCTCGTCCTTTAGTGGAATGTCTGGAGGAGGAAGAGGGAGAAGAGAAGAACCCCCGCCGGAAATTAGGCAGATTACTAGGCTCCGATCGGAAGCTGCTTTCAAGAGCTCCGCAATTTGCTTTGCGCCCCTAACTCCAGCTTCGTTGGGAGTTGGGTGTGACGCTTCATTGATCTTTATCTTTTTCGTACGAAAGAGCCTTTTCGTACCTTGGAGCACGTTCACATACCCAGCAGTAATATTCTGGGATCCAATTATTTTTTCAAGCGACTGAGCGAGGTATCCGCTTGCCTTTCCTGCGCCAACTACTAACACCTTGTCGCATTTAGAAAGATCATACTTTTCGCCGCTTGGAAGGAAGCTCAAGATCCCTTTTTCAAAACGCAGGCTCCTTTCGAGCAGTTTTATCGGGGATACTTGATCAATCGCTGCTTCGAGGCAGTCCAAGATCAAGGATCGGTCAGACCAGAAACCTCTCGAAAGAAGCTCCTCGCGATTCTTTATTTGAAAAGCAGTCGTCAGTACTTCACCTCGGGACTGAAGATGATCTCGGGCTCAAATTCGCATGGCAAATTGACAACCAAAAGATCAAACTGTAAGAGAGCTGTATTTCCTTTGGTATCGGTTCACCGAATCAATGAAAGCTCCATGGCTCCATGTCAGGGGACTAACGGATATCGGCGTTCCATCGTAAGGGTTTAGTTGCTCTGCCATTATTCCGGACGGCAGTGCGAGAGTCGTTGCCCAGTCGAGGTATCGCTGAGTTTGAGTTAGTTCGGCTCTTGTTTTCGCAGTCTCGATGTACCAATCACAGAGCCACAAAGTGGTAACAAACCATGGGTTTCCAGGAATAGAATTACCATAATTTTCAAGTGCCTGATACTTGTCCCCTTCGTACCTGGCAAGTCCTCCTATTTTCGTTTGCACTGTAAGCTTGTCCTCGACCTGCTTCATAGTGCTCCCGACCCTTGAATCGTCCGCTGGAAGTACCCCGAAAACAAAGATACCAGCAAGTGACGAATCGAGAGTCTGATCGTGTCCAGATACTTTTCCTCCGTCGAGCTGCACCCCCCGAAGAAATCTCCCGAGGGCTGGATCATACAGATTTTTGATTAGCGCATCTTTCGTTTCCGCAGCAGCTTGTGCATATGCTTGTGCTAGTTCCTCCTCACCGAACGCGCTGCAAAAGTTTGAAGCTGACAAAAGCCCCTGGTAGACCGCGGAACAGGTGAAAGTAAAGACTCCCCTCCTTTCTTCCCAGAGATCATAAGAAGGAAGCGGCAGTTTGGTTTCGGGATCACGATAGTCCAACATGAAAGCGCCAGCCGCTTTGACGAGTGGCCTGTAGAACGGTTTCACAAAATCCACATCTCTATTGTGCTCGAAGTGATTCCAAAGAGCGCTCACAACGAGAGCAGTTTCGTCCTCCTGAATTGGAAGTTGCATTTGATCTCCGACTATCCATGGGTGCCATGAGCTTCCAGCGCTTCCGTCGGGCTGATACTTGTGGAAGAACCATCCCTGCGAAAGAATGACTTTCGAGCAAAATTCGAAATATTGTCTCGTGGTTACGTGATATCCGGCGTCGTCCGTCGCCAGTGTAACAAGCGATGCGTCCCTCGGCCACATGTAAGAGTAAGTATCTCGGTTCATGTGCAGGATATCGGAATCGTTGGCTGCTATTATCGCGCCCTTGGAGTCCGTTTGAGTGCTGCAAGTAAGCAAGCTGCGCCTGAACTGCTGCCAAATCTTGGCGTTCAGGTCTGAGTACTGCATTGGCTCCTTTCTCGACCAAAGCTTCCAGTAATCTCTCGTCCTCTTCATCAGAGCCTGAGGCGTTCTTTCCACGACTAGTTGGTTTCGTTTCTGGACGGAATCGTAAGTGGATCCTGCAATTATCCAATAGTGCAGTAAGGAAGTTCCATTCGCTGGAAGAGTCAAGCGAGCCGACAGAACTGAATCAACCGAACCCTGCGCAATCGGGTTTCCGGAAAGATAACCATCCTCCGCATCTTTCCAGGTACCGAGTTTTCCTCCAACGTCCTTTAGCCCGCAAGCGTACTGGTAAATTCCTTCCGAATTCTGTCCGCGGCAATTCATCAGAAAATAAGTTTCTGCCTTGTAGTGAACGAGCGCTTTCGTTTTGACAGGATCATAGTAAGCTGTGTCTCCTATGCTCGATCCGTTCAAATGAAAGTCATGAGCGAAGAAGAGCCGCACCTCTCTCTCTTTTGCCAGAAGATTTGTTACCTTAATTGATCTCAGGAAAATTGGAATGACGAAGTCCACACAATCATTACAATCAAGCCGAAGACCTAGATCGGCGCTCTCTAAATTTACATCCGTTACGAGGGAGTCTTCGACGTACGCAAGATTTTTTTTCCAACCTGACGTCCAAGAGAAATCGCCTTCGGAAAACGCTCCGAATCGAAAAAAGTGTCCCAGAGCATGGTTTTCCATACCCACATGGGGATAAAATACGTCGGCAATCTGGTAGTCGCGGTCAAAAGCTACCAGATAGTTTCCGTTTCCGACTGGTATGTCCCTCGGCAAATATTTTCAAAGCGAAACATCATCACTGCGTTTCATATGACTTTTCCCAAGAGATTTTCGTTCGTTTTTCGAAGATGAATATCACTCGAATGAGGTATGAATCTGTGGTGACTAAAACAAAAGCAATCGTGCTGCTCTCCGGAGGGCTTGACTCGGCGGTAGCACTTTTCTGGGCAAGAAAGAATGGATGGCAGATCCAGGGCCTCTCTTTCGATTATTTCAGGAGAAGTCAAAAGGAAATAGCAGCGGCGAAAAAGCTTGCCAGTTATGCAAACTGCCCCCTGAGAATAGTAGACGTTTCTTTTCTAAAAGAAGTTGAGGAATTGAGAAAAATCAGTTCAAATAGATTCCTGAAGTCAGCTCCAAGTGCTTACATTCCATCCCGCAACGTCGTGTTCTACGGTATTGCATCTTCGCTTGCGGAAGTATCGAATTCAAGATACGTTGTCGGTGGGCATAATTCAGACGACGCGCACTCTTTTCCCGACTCTTCGCCATCCTTCTTTCGAGCATTCAACGAAACGACTAAACGAGGACTATTCAGCCACGGGAGAACCGGAAGAGTTGTATTGCCCTTAGCCCAGAAGTCGAAAAGCGAGGTAGTTCTTCTTGGCGGTAAGATGAAAGTTCCCTTCGAACTAACATGGAGCTGTTACCGGGAGGGCAAACGACCATGCGGGGTTTGTCCTGCATGCGAACTTAGGGCGTCAGCTTTCAGGAAAGCGAAACTTTCCGATCCGTTGATACGAAGATAATTGTAAAATTCGACGAAGGTACTTCGTCTATTGGGCCGTTACCGTGACAGCTGCCCCTTTCGGCGACTCGGGAAATTCGCTTAAAGACTGTTTGATTAGAGACCTTATCAATTCGGGCACGAAGTAAACGACACCCACCAAGCAAATTCCCATTAACAGCAGCGAGACTCCTACCCCTAGATTATAAAGTGCCGTAACGCCCGAGGAGCTTGTGAAGGCTGTTTGCCAGCTCCAAGGAAAATACGAAACTACGCTTCCCGTGCTATCGAATATTTCTCGGAAGTACACGCTGTACGCTAGAAGCGCACCTGCTCCCAAAAGAATTGCCGAAGCAATGAGGGACCTAACAAACCAGATGTTTTCAATGACCATGCTCGTTGTTATTGGCTTTGCTTCAGGAATTTCGACTTCCTCTTCCTTTACTTGATCCTTTTGATTGAGCAAGCTCAGAAGAATGAAATCCCGTTCGTTTGAAACTTCTTCCTTCTCGTCTTGAATCCGTTTCAGCCAGCTCTGCAGATTTGCTATTTCGCCGACGTATCCAAGAAGCTCCGCCTTCGATTCGCCCAGTTCTTCAACTTGCTTCTCCAAAATAGCGATTCTCCGTTTCGCGGATTTAATTGCACTCTTCTTCGAAGTTTCGTAGAGCTTGCGTTGACTCTTCTCTTCCTTCTTTGCAAGCACGCTCGCTGCATTGCGGAGGTCGAGATCAGTGAATCGTATCCTTTCGAACTCTAATATTGGCTCTTCAAAAATTGGAGAGATCAGCGTTTCATCAGACATGACTGGCTAGCGAGAGCAAGATTATGATGAGGACCGATATTAGCAAATGGAACTTCGCATGCGGAGCTGAGATCTAGTCACGGCCAACAAGTGGATCTTAAATTCAATTTCCAAATTCACAGACCAGCTGACAGAAGATCGCGTAAAGCTGATTCGATTTTAGGAGAGGGTGATACACTTTGCGAGCTTCGCAACAAAAGATGGATAGTGCATTCTAAAGATCGCGCCAGTTCATCTTTGCTAATTGAACCAATCAATGATTCTTCGAACAGTTTCAGAAGTTCTTGCGGGAGCTGGTCAACTCCGCGGGCATAGTTGCTGGACAATCCAAGATCTGCGCATGTCAGTGCTAGAACGTGATCCCGCGCGGCGCTGATCCAGTATTCTGCCTGCCACAGCTTACCCCGCTCGATGCAAAATTTCGCACGCACCAGGTGGTGCGCTGCTTGACCAAGCATACTTTGAGAGGAGGTGGGTAGATCTGGGATCTCTTCTCTGGCGCTCCCCCAAAGGAGGGCAAATCTAGAGCCCGTCGGACCGAAAGAATCCTGAGGAGACAAGGAAAAATCAACTTGAAGGCAGTGGGGGAAAAGGAAGACCCTGTAAATGGTTTCGCGATAAGGAAGATCGAAGAGCTGAACCGCATCAAATTCTTTTTCAAATCTATCCGTGTAATTCTCCAAGACTTTGAGTATGGCAGCGCCATCTGACAAGCCGAAAGTCAGATCCAAATCTGACCAACGATCTCCGCCCCTGGCCGTAGATCCTACTACAGCCCCCGATACAATGCGAGAATCCGACCGAACCATGTCAAGAATTCGTTTCTTGACATTTTCCCGTTCTTCTACGGTAAACATATTCGCTTGAATACTCTGTTGATCTTGAAAGTCTTGCGAGCATTATGGATTCGTCTGAAATCATGAGCTCTTTCAAAATCATTTAGGAATTTGGAATGGAGGGGATTGAATGGGGCGAACTCTGGCAAGAGATTTCTTTTCGGGTGACTCGGTTTCCGTCGCCAGAGATCTGATTGGAAAAGATCTGATACGAAAGTTACCTGAGGATCAGTTGCTTAAGGGAGTGATTGTTGAAACTGAAGCGTACCGCGGGAACAAAGATCCGGCGAGCCACGCGTTTCACGGGCTAACCGAAAGAAACAGGGTCATGTTTGGACGTGCGGGCTTTGCTTACGTTTATTTTACGTATGGATTTCACTATTGTTTGAATGTTGTAACGGGCAAAGAAGGCGCAGGTGCAGCGGTTCTGATTAGGGCGCTTGAGCCGGTTCAAGGACTCGAAATCATGCGCACAAACAGAAATTTC